>JAFGDR010000057.1 GCA_016932035.1 Candidatus Cloacimonadota bacterium | reverse complement strand
TGGAGATAAACTTAGATTCTTGCCGAATTATATGGCAGTTGCTCGTTTAATGAACTCGAAGTATATTACGAAAAGAATTTTATAAAACATATTGAAGATTGAATATTTTTTCATTGACAGGGTTTGAGGGATTCATAAAAAAATCATTTATAAAGATTCTTAAGGAGTTCATTCCTATGAAGAAGCTGGTGCTCCTGATTTGTGTTTTTTGTCTAATCTCGACTGTGGCACTTGCAAAGACATATTTGCGTCAAAACTCATTCTATGCACCTGGAACCATGACCGATACGCAGGCGCAGGTCAAGGCAATAGGGGATATGAAAGCGCAGTTGATAAAAGAATTATTTTCTTATGCAAAATTCACCACACTCTGGAATACGATCGACAGGAGTGATACCCTTTCTGCTCAGAACGTTGAGACACTGAAACCTTTGATAACACTTAACGAAATTATCGAAGAGAGCAGGGATGATAATGTATATTACATCAATGCTGAATTCCAGGCAAATGAAGATGATATCATGAACAATTTCAGAGATATATTTTCAGATGAACCTGTCCAGCAGAAACCTGTCGTCAAACAAGATGAACCTCAAACAAAAACAGAATCTCAAAAAGCGCAAGAAGTGCTCGTAAAAAAAGATGACATTCATGAGGCACCGCTAACCGGATCAGCGTATGAGTATTTCAAGAAAGCGATCGAAGCCCAGCAGTTAAAGCGTTACCAGGAAGCACTTACCTTTTATGAAAAATCACTTGAGAAGAATCCGAATAATGCCGAAGCTCATAATAATATGGGGATCATCCTGAGCATACTTGGTGCTCATGAAGCAGCGATCCAGCATTTCAATGAAGCAAAGAATATCAATCCCGAACTTCCACAGGTATATAATAATCTTGGTAATGCGTACGAAAGTCTTGGCAAACTACATGAAGCAGTGAAACATTATGAGATGGCTATCAGCGTTCAAACCAATTATACTGATAGTTATTATAATCTTGCACGTGTCTATACCGATATGAGAGAATTCGAGAAGGCGGAAGCGGTTCTTAACAAGCTTATTCAACTGGATGCAAGTAATGCCTATGCGTGTTTCGGTATGGGTAATATGTATGCAAAGAAACGCGATTTTGATAAAGCGATTACATGGTTTGAAAAAGCGATCGAGCTGAAGCCGAATTATGGAGAAGCTCATTATAGGCTTGGTGTTACCTATGGTCTGAAGGGTGACATGGACAAAGGAATTCAGCATATCAATTATGCGAATAGCTTGGGATACGAATATCAGGATGATCTCGTTTTTTCGAGTGGTGATACATCTCAGAACGTATCATCTGATAATTTCGTCGTGATCGGATCAGATACACAGGTGCAAGATGATGGCATTAAATCCACTATTGTGTACAAAACCGAAGAAAAGCCACCAGTCCAGGAAACGGTAAAAATCGAAAAACCTGGAGAGATAGATACAATCACTGAAGATCCTATACAACAGCCAATTGACCAGAAGGATGAGACCGTAAATACAAAAGAACTTTACCAGAAATTTGAAAAGCTTCTGGGTAAAACAGATCAAAATGTCGGAGATGCTCAAAATTTGCCAGAGGAAGTAAAACCAACAACGATCCAATCTGAAGAATTTACATACAATCCTTCGGATGATATATCTAACCAGTTTGGTTTTCTTCTCAAAGATAAATTTAAAGATGAGCCAACAATGGAGTTTGCAAACAAGCGTGAAGCGATTGCAGAACTGTTCAAAGAAGGTTACACTTCATTCATGAACGGTGAGTATGATAAATCTGCAGAAGCATATACCAATGTTCTCGATCTCGATTCTAAAAATGCGATGGCTATGTACAGTCTCGGAACAGTATATGCTTTTCAGAAAGATAATGATAAAGCCCTGGATTATTTGTTAAGAGCTATTGATATCAATAAAACTTTTCCAAAGGCATGGGATAACGCAGGATTTGTATACTATCAGCAGGGAAATTATAATAAATCTATCGAGTATCTTCTCAAGGCAGTTTCAATGGATTCAACCATGGTAAATGCGCTTGTAGTTCTTGGAGATGCATACCAGCAGGTTGATAATAAAGAAAAGAAAATTGAATATTATAAAAAAGCTGCCCGTCTTGGAGATATGCAGGCACAAGCTTTTTTGAAAAAGGAAGGTTTTGACTGGGATTAAGAACTATTCTTTTTCTTTAAAATAAATCTCAGCTTGCCCGAGCGCTTGTAGTGCGTCTTGAATATCCTCGACAATATCCCAATTTTGAAGCTTAACCTCAACGATCAATAATTGTTCCAGAGGATCGATAGCGCGCTGGTCACCGATCATTGCAAGAGCATTTACTGCTTCCTGGCGTACTTCCATGTCTTTATCTGCTAAAAGGTTGATCAAGGGAACAACTGCCTTAGGTTCAGCTTTTTTTCCAAGTGCTTCTGCAGCATTTGCTCGAACCCTCCAATCTGGATCCTTCAAAGATGCGATAAGAGGATCGATGGTTTCGAAGCCCATGTTCTGGAGAGCAATTGCAGCATTTTTACGAACCCCAAGACTTTCGTCACGGAACATCTGGATAAGGGGCATGATAGCACGGGGATCTTTTATTTTACCAAGCGCAATAACGCCTGCAGTTCGCACTTCTTCATGAGGATCAGAAAGAATGCCGATAAGAGGATCGACAGCCCGGGGATCTTTTATCTCAGCAAGCTCTTCAGCTGCTTCGATTTGTATGAATTTGTCTACATAATCCAGATCAGATATCAAATCTTTCACACGATCAGGTTTCTTCTTGGCACACGCAGGTAAGAAAAATAAGGATATTATGAGTGCTGCCAATATAACGATAGAGTATTTTTTCTTCATACGATCAAACCTCATGAATATATCATATAACTTTCTTATAAATCCCTAATCCTTAAGAAAATCACGTCAAGAAATGTGTTAAATTTGTTGACAAAATAATCCATACCATAAATATGGTATTATCAAATTTTAAAAGAGGGCAAAAAATGAAAAGGATCTTATTGGTAAGTTTTGTGCTTATTGCAGTCCTTGTAAGCTGTTCCTGGTGGAACAAGGACAAAGATAAGAACATGGACGATCTTGATTTTGATCCGGCTTTCACCTTTAATACGACCCGTATGGTTACCTTTGATATTACAGGACCGGTTAATACTGATATCAATATTTTTCTTGAATATCATGGAGAGGGGAAATCTCCTAAGGACACATTGCTTCTTGATAGAATGGTCGTATCGACCATGACAGACTCCATAGGAATGTTTGAAGATATCATCTCACTGCCATCTTACCGCAGCCATGTATATCTTCAATCAGGAGAATATATCGAGAAGTTTGATATTACTAAAACATCAACAACAAAGGGCGAGGTTATTTCTCTATTTATGCCTCCCAAAAATTATGCAGGAAGTTAATCTTCAAAATGCTGCTACACATATATTTATTATCCAGCTAAAAATTGTTATGGCACGGTTATGTTTGAAGACCTATGGCCGAATAAGGGTGATTATGATCTAAATGACCTTGTGATCGACTGTAACTGGATCGAAAAATATTATAATAACCAGTCCATCTATGTCCCACCTTTCTATTTCTTTAAAAAAATCTTTGAAATCGAAGCAAGATTCCTCATTAGAGCAACCGGTGCAAGTTATAAGATTTCATTTGGTGTGCAACTCCCTGATCTCTGTTATATTGATGGAACGGTTACAACTGACCTTCCTCAAGGATTGCAGGTTGAGCAGGATAACAACACGATCATATTCATCTTTGATGTACACGAAGCTTTAGGTTCACCATCAGGAGAGTGGACAAATACGGATGAATCGATGGCATATTTTGATCCTGTAGAGTTTATTGTTCATATTCCTGTTGAGTATGTCAATGGTTTTGATCCTGCTTGGGATGATTGGAAGAGTGATCCGGATAATCCAATTTACAATCCACCTTATAATCCATTCATATATGTTAATGATATCAGATCACACGAGATTCACCTTGCAAATTATCCTCCCACAGACTCAATGAATACTTCATTGTTTGGAACAGGTGATGACGATTCAAATCCAGCAGCAGGAATTTATTATCGAACATCCAATGGCTTGCCCTGGGGTGTGAATATCTCTGAAAGTACCGTGCACATGAAAGAAACAATTCCCATTATTGATGGTTTTAATCATTTTGCCGAATGGGCCCAGAGTGGAGGAACAACATATACTGATTGGTATATAAATAAATCTGGTTATATAGACTGGGGAAATATATACACAGAACCCAGCCCAAAATAATCTAAGCTGTATTGATGCCCGATGGTGAATTGGTCATTCGATAAATTTGATCACTTCTCCATCGGGTATTTTTTTTATGGTTCTGTTGTCGTTGACATCGATAACTTTACCTGCTTTGATTTCACCACTATCTGAATAACCGCGTAATTCCCAAAAGCCGGGCTCATAATGATCCATCAGTTCGATCTTAACAAGACTTTTTGCTGATTTATAACCCCATAAATAGGGACAGAATATTCGAACTGGTCCACCATAATCTTCTTCAAGATACACACCGTCAATTTCATATGCAAGCAGTGTTCTTTCTTTCAATGCGATGTCGAGAGGAATTGATGTGTCATAATTATAACCAACTGACCAGAATCGTACATATTGAACTGATGGATCAGGTTTTACTCTTTCTAATATGTCAGAAAGCTTTACGCCACCCCAATTGCCGCGAACACTCCATCTGGTTACACTGGTCAAACGAGCATCTGCAAGGGTTTTCGGCAAAGCATGCAGGTCATTCCATGTAAAAACTCGAGGACTGTCACATAAACCTGCCACCTCAATCTTCCAATTTTCACGGTCGAGTTTACCGGGATGACCCTCAGCCCAGAAAATAGGTGTTTTTAATTTTTTGAGATTACTCACGGATTGCTCTCCTTCCAATCTGTCTAACGTTAGCGTAAAACTAGAGCAAATTATTACGATTATTAAGAAAATACTTTTCACTTCTGGAGACGACCTTTACCAGTTGTGTTGATATTAAGTAGTGCTTCAGGGAATGCTTCGAAATATGTTTGTTGTTCGAGATAAGGATTCTCAAAACGAACGACCCACATTTTCAGTAAACTCATGATTGTACTCAACGGTATTTTCCTTTGTATATATCTTTCAAGTTCAGAAAGAAAGTACTCTTTTTCCTTTGATGAAAGAAACTTAGAAAAATAACCAAAAATGTGTTGGGCTACATTTATGTTTGTTGAAATTCGAGGTAAACGATTGAAGATACGATGAAGTGATTGTTCATAAAGGTCAATAACTTCATCGAAGGGTCTTTTTTCATGATTAGCTGCAATTGCACCTGAAATTTTCAATTCTTTTTGATTGTATGCCATGAATAGATACTTGTTCCTGGAATGGAATTCAGTAAGAAATCTGATCTTTTGCTTTTTCTTAACTTCGCTGAAATCTGCAAGCGTAAAGATATGTCTGAAAAAATGTTCTCTGAGATTAAGGTTTCGTAATCTGCCTTCATCTTCGATAGGTATATTTTGGAATGATTCGATTACTCTTTCTGCAAAGATACCTTTTGCTTTTTTGTGTAGCATCGCTACTTTTCCAGTGCGAGGGTATGCTTTAACGTCTTTGATGCCACATGAAGGAGATCTGCTTTTAAGAATAAAACCATGCATTTCAGGCAATTGTGAGATGATTTTATCTGCATAAGATATCATCTTTTCTGTCACATCGAGTTCTGTATTTGATTGAATTAAAAGGTTATTTCCATCGATAACGACGAGACGAAGCGCATCTCTCGGAGTTCCCAATCCAATCTTATCCTCAGGACAGTGATGGATAAAATTAACATGATCTATCATTGCTCGAACTTCAGGACTGCTGATCATATCACCATTATATCTGCAAGAATCAAACTCGATGCATCGGCTGATAAAAATCGTGGGCTTCTGAAATATTCTCATATTATTTGTATTTATAATAAATATTTACGTTTGTTGTTTTCTTCCATTCACCGTTATCCTGGTGGGGCAGGATGGAAAGACCATGAATTTCTTGCACTTTTTTCGTATCGATATCCATAACAAAATAACTGGATTTGATAAGAAGCTTAAGGAATATGCTTGATACTCCCATCTTAATAACGACTGTACCTGGTTTTTCGTAAGGTGAATTCTCGATTTTTTTCAGGTAGAATCCAGCAGTTGTTAAAAGGTCGGATGCAGGCAGTCTAAATTTCACCGTCTCGCCGGTAATGAGTTCGTCCCATTTACTTACAAGGTATTCCACGAACAAAGGCCCAACAAGGAGCTTGTCATTAAAGGGAAATGTCTTTGATTTTGTTTTTCCATTATTCATATAAGAGATTGATATTTCGTCGTCAGATACAATAATTTCGCTAAATTCATCTGTTACATAGAAATTAGAATTGTATTTCCATAATTTTCCATCTCTAAGGATAGCTTTTTCTGTTACAGCTTCAGAGCTGTCTGGTAGAAGATAATAGTGAGATAATACTTCGGTTTCACCTTGAATTTCATAATCATTATATTGATAATAAAGCAGCAACGGAGGATCAGTGTCCTGTTTGTAAACCTCTGCAGAGAAGGTATCAGCTGCACTCTGTAAAAAGGGGATAAAGATTAATAATAAAAGGATACGTAAGATATTTAGTCCCATATTTGTGGCATCTTTCTTATTTTTGAGGCATCATATCCAACCTGGCTGAGTTTTTGTATGATGTTCTCATATGTTTCATCTTCTAATGTGGGTTTTCGTGACATGATCCAAACGAATTTTCTGCTTGGTTCTCCGATAACGGTATAGGAATAATCTTCAGCAAGATCGATGATGAGGTAGGGAACTTTTATTGGCCAGATAAATTGAACGCGCCATTCTGAATTTGTTTGGGTGTTATAGATCCATGCTTTTGGTTTGAGATGCTTTTGTTTTCCATCAGCACTATTTTTTCTGAAGATATAATCTATCTGAACTCTGTTATTATCCAGAAGGGTGTATGACTCGATGCCGTTCACGGCATCTTTTTCTATGAAGTTAGGAATGATGGCGATCACATACCAGTCTCCCATAAAGCATTCAATGTCCACATAATCAACTGTCTTTAAAGGTTCCATGGTTTCCTCTTTACATGCTGCGATCAAAAAGATAACGAGTAGGAATAAGGCTACTATTATTTTTTTCATTTTCGTATCTTCCTGAGTTCTCTGCATAATTTCTCGACACGCAGAAAATCAACTTTTCCGCTTCCCATAGTCGGGATATTTTCTATTACATAAAATTCTTTAGGAATTGCAATAGATGGGAGCTCTGATTGCATTTTCTTTTTTATTGTCTTAAAATCGATCTCTTTTGTGGTAAGTGCTGCAACGATTTCTGAACCTTTTCGTTCATCCGGGACATCAACAACACAAAAGAGAATATCATCCGGAAGATATTTTTCAAGGACTTCTTCAACTTTAACCAAAGAGATCATCTCTCCCCCGATCTTGACGAAACGTTTGAGCCGACCCTTGTGCCAAAGGAAGCCGTCTTCATCGATCAAGCCCATATCCCCGGTTTCATACCAGCCGTTCTTCAAACGAAGAGTCGTCTCCTCGATATCACCGTAATATCCCTTCATAACAGACGGTCCTTTTACAAGTATTTCTCCCAATTCGCCGAAGGGTAGCTCTTTACCTGTTTCGCAATGTACAATCTTGACCTGCATGTCGTGAATGATCTTACCAACACTTCCGGGTTTGTTCTCTTCCGGAGTGTTCGAAGAAACAACGGGACTTGTCTCTGTTGTACCATAGCCTTCGAGTAGATCGATATTATGCTTTGTCTTAAAACCTTCACGAAGATGCTGACTCACTTTATCTGCTCCAGCAATTAAATAGCGGATTGTTTTGAAATCCCCAGGCTCTGATTGTTTGAGATAGCCATAATAGAAAGTAGGTGTTCCAAAAACTATAGTAGCTCCGTACTTCTTAATTGAATTAACAATATTCCTATATTCGAGCGGATTTGCATGCGTAACCATTGATGAACCAGCAGAGAGTGCGAGCCAGAACAATGTAAAACCAAAGATATGAAATACAGGAAGGTTTTGAAGGAAAATATCTTCAGAAGTAATATTAAATATTTTAGGAAAAGTTACCAGCTGGTGCATGATGTTTGCATGAGAGAGCTGGACTGCTTTTGGCTCTTTCTCACTCCCACTGGTAAAGATGATTACGGACGTTTCATCATCGCTGCCATGATGTATTTTCTTCTGTATCGATGAGATCGGTAATTTTGATAAAAACAATGCATTCAGTTTCATTGGTAGCGAAATTTCTGTTCGTATGTCTTCCAGAAAGATCATTCCAGCGACTGGTTTTTGGCCGAGTTTTTCAAGGAGCTTTCTACTCGTAAGAATTGTACTGAATCCAATTTTATCCTGGGCATACATGCAGTTCTGTGAAGCAAGCGTTGCATAGTTTATCATCACCGGTATTTTGTCAGCCATTAATGTTGCGATTATCGAGATGAAAGCTGCGGCTGAAGTTGGAATCATTATTCCAATATATTTTTCAGGATATTTTTTTATGATGTTCTTAAAGATCAGGGAAGCGATTAAAAGCTTGTCATAAGTATATTCTTTATTTAAGGTTTTATCGATAACAGCGACTTTTTTCTTGGACTCTTTTGCTGTATACAGGAATTTTTCTTGTAGTTGCATAATAAATTACTCGTATTTTTCCCAGGGATCGATTATTAATTTTGATGGATCGAATCCCTGTTGTATAAGGTTTTGTAGTATCTTATTATATTGCTCCTCAGATAGAGTTTTTGTTCTACTCAATATCCAGAGAAATTTCCTTTTAGGTTCACTTACAACAGCATATTCATAGGTATCACCAATATCGATGATCCAGTAATTAGAATAGAATGGCCAGAAGAACTGTACTTTTAGCTTTGCGTTGGTATTCTTTTCATAAATCCATGCTTTTCCTTTGATTTTGCTTATGTTCCCATCGAATTTAAAACATCTATTTAAAACCTCAATATTACCATCGTCCCTGAGAGAATATTTAACCCAGGAACGCTCACAGTTTTTTTGAAAACCATTGGGATACCGTGCTATCTCATACCATGTTCCGAGGTACTTATTGATATCAATCTGAGATACAACCTGCAGCGTGGTTTCTGCAAACAATACACAAGGTAATATCATAAAAATTAATCCAAATATGATTATATTTTTTTCCATTTTTGCTCCTTAAGAAAGTATTGTTTCTCAGATATTAAATGTCAATAAATATTGAAATTATGGACAAGAAATATAAATATTGTATCCTTTTTAGTAATGAACAAAACAACTCGCTATACAGTATTGATTTTGATAATTTTATTAAGCATAATCACTGTAGCATCAGCTTCTGCTGAGATTATTCAGAATGACTATGTTATCATCTCTTACAATGAGGAAGATCGAGTTGTTGCATCAACCATTCTTGATAATTTTTCAAAGATAGTATCAGATGTAAATCGTGAGGTGGGATTCTATGATATACCTGCTGTACAACTTGTGCTTACACATTCAAAGAAAGAATTCGATCAATATATAACCCAGGGGAACTTACCAGAGAACAGTATTGCAATGGCTATTCCATCATTATATAAAATAATTGTCATGAATCCCAAAAAACTTCCTCCTCATACTGAATTTTATAAAGTAATCACCCATGAATATCTTCATCTCGTTCTCCATTCCATTGCCCCAATAAAACATCTACCACTGTGGTTTGAAGAGGGCTTTGTTCAGTATTATGCTGACGAATGGAACATTAATCGAGAGATGAATTTCGTGACAGAAGCGCTCAAAGGCAACATGCTGGAACTTCAGTCGTATTCATATCATTATCCTGAACAAAAAAGCCGGGTTGTGATCTTTTACCTTCAAAGTTATTACAATTTTAGATATTTAATTAAAAGATTTGGAGTTCAGAAATTATATGAATTTATTGATAAACTGCATTTGGGAGAAGATTTTAATGTTTCATTTATGCAAGTATTCGGCATGTCGGTGACTTCATTTTTGGAAACAGCGAAAAAATCAATTTCATCTCATACAATTATGGCTTTACTTTATTCGGGATTGGGATTGTTTTGGATAATTATACCGATACTTCTAATACTTGCATATCTCCGTAAGCAGCGATATAGAAGAAAGTTAGAGGCAATATGGGAGAACGAGGAACAGGACGCTTTGAGCGGAAAACTACCGTAAAGTTCTTCTATTTCGTTTGTTGCAATTTTATTAAAAAAAATTTGACAGTCATTTATTCGGATTGCTAAGGTCGAGAAAGTTTTCTAAACTAAAAGCAAGGAGTTTAGTAAAAGCTTTGAAAAATTTCTTAAGGCTAAAGAAGTTATTAAAAAATAAGAAACCCACACAAATACTATATCCATCTAAATGTACTCTATATAAACAAGAAGTCTTTGAGAAAAAGAACGAAAACAGGCATGTTAATATCATTAATAGGTTTTCGTCCGCCAGCTGGCGGATGAGTGGATTTTGTTAATTCAAATTAATAAACAGGGAGGATAGTACACCTATGAAAAAAGTACTTATTGTTCTCTTAGTTTCGTTCTTCATGTTTACTTCGCTGGCATTTGCCGCTGGAGCAGGCAATCTTGCTGGTAAGGTAACAAACGAAAAAACAGGCGATGCGATCGCCGATGCTAATGTCTATGTAGAAGGAACTGAGTATGGTATGCTGACACGTAACAACGGTACGTTTCTTCTGAAAAACATTCCAGAAGGTACCTATACTGTGGCAGTAAGCTATCTTGGTTATGAATTACAGAAAAAGGAAGTTGTGATAAAGGATGGATTAACTTCCACCATCAACTTCACACTTATGATCAAAGATATCGGAATTTCAGGCATGACTGTGTTTGCTGATCGAGCAGAATCAACAACACCTATTGCATATACTGATGTTCCCAAAGAAGACATTGTTATGGATCTCGGATCTCGCGATCTTCCCCTTGTTCTCAAGAGTTCTCCAAGTGTTTACTCCACGGATCAGGGTGGCGGTGCCGGTGATGCACGCGTAAACATTCGTGGATTTAATCAGAGAAACGTAGCGATCATGATCAATGGTGTTCCGGTTAATGATATGGAAAATGGCTGGGTTTACTGGTCAAACTGGGATGGATTGTCAGATGCAACTTCATCAATCCAGGTCCAGAGAGGTCTCAGCGCAGTCAACCTTGCTGTACCATCAATCGGTGGCACCATGAATATTATCACTGATCCCACTCAGATGACTTCTGGTGTGAATCTTAAGCAGGAATATGGTGCAGGCAATTTCAGAAAAACTACCCTTGTTGGAAATACCGGTATGGTTGATGATAAGTATGCATTAAGTTTTGCACTCGTTCGTAAACAAGGAGACGGTGTCGCAAACGGTGCATGGACGGATGCCTATGCATACTATCTGGCTTCTGCTTACAACATTAATGACAATAATAGACTAGAACTCTATGCTGTTGGTGCTCCTCAAAGACATGGTCAGAGAAGATATCTTCAGAATATTGCTACTTTTAGCCATAAAGAAGCAAAGAAACTGTCCGGTCTTTCTCCTAATGCAACTCAACAATGGCTTGATACCTTCAATGACATGGGTTGGTTGTATAACCAGAACTGGAATACTATGAATTCTTCCTATGATGGTGAGCAGTATTTTGATGGCGAACGCCATGAAAGATATTCATACTCATTCCTTAATGAGATTGAGAACTACTACCATAAACCACAGGTCAATCTTAACTGGTATAGTAAGATGTCCGATAAACTGAACTTCTATTCAACCGTTTACTATTCTGGCGGAAAAGGTGGTGGTACTGGTACGTTCGGAAGTATGAAATGGGATTATTCCGGTACAACAAGACGAGTTGACTGGGATGCCACAATTGCAAACAACGAAGCGAATGATGATGGTTCAAAGGGTATTCTTCGTAACAGTGTGAATACTCAATGGACTATTGGTGGAATTCTCAAAGCAGAATATGAAGTCAATCAAGAGCTCAAGACTTTGTTTGGTTTAGATTGGAGAACTGCAGAGGTTAAACACTATAGAGAGGTTAGAGATCTTCTTGGTGGTGAATATTATTACTGGGATGGTGACGAATTCGATACAGGTGATCATCACAAGATACTCGGCGATAAGGTCGACTATAATAACACCAACACGATCAACTGGCTAGCTGGATTTGCCCAAGGTGAATATAAGGCCGGTCCTCTTACTGCATTTGGATCTGCTGGCTTATCAATGGTTAAATACACCTTTACAAACCATTTCATGAAAGATCCTGACGCTCCCACAAAAGAAATGGAAACAAAAACCGATTGGATAACCGGATTCCAGGTTAAAGGTGGTTTAAGTTATATCGTTATGCCTGAGCTTGGTGTCTTTGGTAACGCTGGTTATATCTCAAAACCTCCTATCTTTGATGAAGTTATTGATGATAGTGATGGTTCATTAGCACCAGATCCCAAGAATGAGAAGATCATGAGTGGAGAAGCAGGTTTCAGTTGGGTTGGGCTTGATGGTGATCTTAATATCAAAACAGGCGGATATTACACACTTTGGAAAGATCAAGTCTATAGACAATGGGTTCAAACTGATACTTCCGGAACAGAAGAACCTCTCTTCATCAGCGGATTGAACTCAAGCCACATGGGTGTAGAGCTTGAGGCAAGTTATCAGCCCATGGATCTTGTAAAATTCCAACTAAATGCTTCAAAAGGCTTCTGGAAATATACTGATGATATCGAAGCTGTACTTAAGCAATATGGTGGAGTTAATGACACAATTCGCCTTTATGTAAAAGATCTCAAGGTTGGTAACCAACCTCAGACGCAACTTTCACTGGCTGCAACCGTGTATCCAATAGATGGTTTGGAAGCAAAGATCGTTGGTAAGTATTTCAGAGATTTCTGGAGTGCATGGAATCCACAAAATAGAGATGATCCAAATGACAGAAAACAGAGCTGGAAACTTCCAAACTTCTACACAATTGATCTTCATCTGTTGTATGACCTTCCCACAATTGTTAAAGGTGTGAGATTCACCTTCTTTGCTCATGTATTCAATCTCTTAGATGAAATCTATATTCAGGATGCTACTGATAACAGTGCCTACAGTTGTTGGGGTTCATGGGGTGCAGGTGGAACACCTAAATATCCTCATACCGCAAGTGCTGCTGAAGTCTTCTTCGGACCTCGCCGCAGTATAAATCTTGGTGTTGAAATCGGATTATAATTCTCATTGTTGATATACACAAGACCTTCGGGCTTCGGTTCGAGGGTCTTTTTTTTTTAATATCGAAATCCCAAATCCTAATTTTTTTAAATTGTGAGTGTGCCAAAGTTTGAGGGAAAATGAGATGTCAGTGACCATTCCCTGACAGAATGGTATGCCTATCCTCACTCTCTTTAAAAATGATTATTACAACATTAACCTATCGTAACAAGAACGATGCCGCCAAAAGATAAAATAAGCCCGAGAAATTTACGAAATGTAAACCGTTCCTTTAAAAATATTGCAGCAAAAATAAAGACAAATATTACGCTTGTTTGATTAATCGCAGTTGCAACACTGGCATACGCAAACTTGAGACCAGCGAGCCATATAACCATTGCAAGATATGCTCCAAGAAAAGTTCCGGGAATCATGTGTTTCCATTCCTTAGAAGGCTTGAGTGTTCCAAAAATCAATCTTTTTTGAGGATGGAATAATCCAATGATCGCCATAACAATGGTTCCGGCAATAAGTCTTATTTCTGTACACCAGATAATTGGAGAATTATCAAGGATAGGCTTTGCAATAATAACACTACCCGCCATTGCAAGAACAGACAGAACTCCGAGAAAGATACCGAGTGCGAGCTTCTTCTTCGTGATCTCAAATGATGATATTCTTATGGTAGTAATGCCGATTGCAAGTATGATCAACGATGCCCCCATCAATTGTATAATGCTCAGTTTTTCTCCAAGGAAAATGAATGAAAGCCCTATCACAAATGGATTGAATAGTGTATTTACTACCGTAGAAATACCAGCTCCTAATATATTTAAGCTTGAGAAATAGATGGTGTCTGCAAAAGCAATACCAACGACACCACTCACGATGAGAATGAGATAGTCGTTCATTGGAGCGGATCTTAGAATTTCTTTGCCTAAGACAAGGGATGTCAAAATAAAGAGAATCGAAGCAACAGTATTTTTGAAAAAATTAAGTGCAAAGGGTTTTGTTGTTTCCCCGCTTTTACGGAAAAACATGATCGCTGCAGCCCATACGATTGCACAAATAAGAGAGAGTATCTCACCAAAATAAGGGATGTTCATGAACAATATTCACCTAGATTGATAACTACTAAAAAATTCATATTTATACCTTTGAGTATCTTCACGATTAATTTGATCTATTTTCTAATCTCAAATATCTAATGTATGAAAAACAGAACTGACACAATATTAAAACTCATCCTCGCTTTTTGGTGATCTCGTCATAAGCGTGATGACACCTTCTCGTGGCGGGAGAGCGCCAAATAATACCTCATGAATCTGTTCTGTTATGGGCATATCAACATTCATTTTATTTGAGAGCTGATATGCAGAACGGGTTGTATTCACTCCTTCAGCAACCATTTCCATCGAGGATAAAATCTCTTTGAGAGTATAACCCTTTGCAAGTTGATTGCCAACATAACGATTTCTGCTGTGTAAGCTATCACAGGTAACAATCAGATCACCGATACCTGAAATACCAGAGAATGTATGGGGATTTGCACCGCAGGCAACACCCAGCCGTGTGATTTCTCTCAAGCCCCGCGTAATAAGTGCAGCTTTCGTGTTGTCTCCCATTCCCATGCCGTCAGAAATTCCTGCTCCAATAGCAATAACGTTTTTCAATGATCCACCAAGCTCTACTCCAATAATGTCTGTACTTGTATAAACCCGGAAATAATCAGTCATAAAGAGATTTTGAACATCTTTTGCATACGATTCATCAATAGAAGCAGCTACGATTGTTGCAGGTAGTTTTTTACTCACTTCTTCAGAATGCGTAGGTCCTGAAAGCGTTGCGATACTATCATAAGACAATCCTGATTCATCATGAATTACTTCAGACATTCTGAGCATTGTCTCATTCTCGATTCCTTTCGCAACATTCACGATTTTTTTATCTAACAAAATATCTTTGCATTGGCTAATGATTTTACGAACAACATGTGAAGGTACTGCAATGATAATGATGGGTGATTGATCGACCGCATCGCACAGGTCATTTGTTACATGAAGATTATCTGGGAAGTGACATCCTTTTAAAAAGAAAGGATTTTCCCGGGTTTTCTGCATTTCCAGGGCTCTGTCTCGCATCCATTCCCAGCCTACGATTTTATATCCTTTATCTGCTAATAATATTGCAAGGGTCGTACCCCAGCTTCCCATTCCTATGACCGAAATCTTATCCATCATTTTCCTCTAAATTTTAATAACACTATTGACATCAAGATTAAAAATATTACAAGTTTTTTATTAATTAGCACTCTTATAATTTAAGTGCCAAAATTATTTGACAATGCTATTAATACCTCTATATTTTTTAATAAAATCGGAGAAATTTAATCATTATATGAATTTAAATAAATTTACATTAAAGGCACAAGAGGCTATTCAGTCAGCACTTCAGCTTGCCCAGGAGTTTGGTCATCAAGAGATCACACCAGCTCATGTTATGGCTGTGCTGATGAAACAGCCTGAAGGAATTATTCCTTCTATCTTGAATAAGTTAGAGGTCAATAAAGACCAGTTCTATCATGCAATTGAAAAGATATTGCATAACAAACCATCCGTTTCTGGCAGTTCACAACAACCCTATCTATCAACAGAATTGAACAGGATATTTACAACTGCCCAGAAAGAAGCGGACAGGTTAAATGACGATTACCTGAGTACGGAACATATCTTTCTTGCGATGCTTCGAGATAAAAATGAACTGACTGAACTTTTTAAACAGTTCGGTATTAATGAAAAAGATGTTATGCAGATCCTCAAAGATATACGGGGGAATCAACGTATCACCGATCAGAATCCCGAAGCGAAGTATCAAGCTCTTGAACGTTATGCAAGAAATATAACCGACCTTGCTCGGAAAGGAAAGCTCGATCCTGTTATCGGTCGGGATGATGAGATCAGGTCAGTAATGCAGATACTTTCGAGACGCAGGAAGAACAATCCGGTTCTCATAGGAGAGGCTGGAGTTGGTAAAACTGCTATTGTTGAAGGTCTTGCAAAGCGCGTTGTTGAAAATGATGTCCCTGAGAACCTTAAAGGCAAGGATATTGTTGAACTCGATATGGGATCCCTTCTTGCTGGCGCAAAATTTCGAGGAGAATTCGAAGATCGTTTGAAAGCAGTTCTTAAAGAAGTCGAATCAGCAGAAGGACAGGTCATTCTTTTCATCGATGAGCTTCACACAGTTGTGGGTGCTGGTGCAGCTGAGGGTGCTGTTGATGCATCAAATATGCTTAAGCCGGCTCTGGCTCGAGGTGAGCTTCATTGTATCGGTGCAACAACATTGAATGAATATCGTAAATATATAGAAAAAGATGCTGCTCTCGAACGCCGCTTTCAACCGGTCATGGTTTTTGAGCCGGACACGAACGACACGATTTCGATCCTTCGAGGTATCAAAGAAAAGTATGAAATCCATCATGGTGTGAAGATCAAAGATTCAGCTATTATTGCAGCTGCTACTCTTTCTGAGAGATATATCACGGATAGATTCCTCCCTGACAAAGCGATCGATCTGATCGACGAAGCATGCGCACATATCCGAATTCAGATCGACAGTCTGCCCACAGAATTAGATGAGATCGAACGAAAGATCCGCCAACTTGAGATTGAAAACCACTCTTTAAGAAAAGAGAAGGATGAAAAATCAGTTGCCCGAAAAAAGGAAATTGAGGAACGTCTGAAAGAACTTCAGGAGAAAGCGAATCATATACGAACACACTGGACTCGTGAAAAGGAACTTATCAGTTCAATTAGAGAGATAAAAAAGAATATCGATCAAACCAAAACTGAGATGGAACGAGCTGAAAGAAATGCTGATCTGACCAAAGCTTCCGAACTGAAATACGGAACCATGAGTAAACTCAATGAAGAGCTACAGAAAAAGAATAAAGAACTCCAGGATCTGCAGAAAAATCAGCAAATCCTCAAAGAAGAGATCGACGAAAATGATATAGCAGAGATCGTATCCAAATGGACACATATTCCCATTTCTAAAATGCTCGAAAGCGAAGCTGCACGGCTTGTTGATATGGAAAAAGATCTCCATAAACGAGTAGTAGGTCAGGATGAAGCAATCGTTGCAATATCTCATGCCATTCGTAGAAACCGTGCAGGCATCAGTCCCGAGGGTCGCCCGATAGGAACCTTTATGTTCCTCGGCCCAACAGGTGTTGGAAAAACCGAACTGGCAAAAACACTCTCGAAGATTCTTTTTGATACTGAAAAAGCTATGATCCGTCTTGATATGTCAGAATACATGGAACGTCATACAGTTTCGAAACTTGTCGGTGCTCCTCCCGGATATGTTGGTTATGAAGAGGGCGGTCAACTCACAGAAGCAGTTCGCAGAAGACCATATTGCGTTATCCTTTTTGATGAGATCGAGAAAGCACATCCTGATGTATTCAATATTCTTCTCCAGATCATGGAGGATGGACGTCTCACTGACGGACAGGGTCGTACTGTCGATTTCACAAATACTGTGATCATCATGACATCCAACATTGCATCTCAGGAAATCTTTGCTGCCAGCTCAAAAGAAGATATTTCGCGAACTGTTGTTATGAAAGCTCTTCAAACTCATTTCAGACCTGAATTTCTTAACAGATTAGATGAGATCATCATCTTTCACAAACTATCACAGGAAGATATGAAAGAGATCATGATGATCCAGCTTGGTGATCTGAAAAAACGGTTGGCATCCAGAGGATTTGACATAGACTTTTCTGAAAAAGCTGAAGAATTTCTTCTTCAACATGGCTATGATCCTCAGTATGGCGCACGACCATTAAAGAGAATAATTCAAAAAGAAGTTGAAAATAAAATTGCTCTTGAACTCCTCAAGGATTATAATATTGAAGACGGAGAAATGTCTCAAAAGCACAGAAAGCTTTTTGTTGACATGAAAGACGGTGAAATTGCCATTAAGCGAAAATAAAATTAAGAATCAAAAAATAATAAACAGGAGGCAAAATGGCTAAACAACTTGAATTTGGACATGAAGCCAGAGAAAATCTAAAACGTGGTGTTGACTTACTTGCAAACGCAGTAAAGACAACGCTTGGACCACGCGGCAGAAATGTTGTACTTGAGAAAAGCTTTGGATCACCCACTATCACGAATGACGGTGTGACCATTGCAAAAGAAATTGAACTTGAAGATAAGTATGAGAACATGGGTGCTCAGATGGTCAAAGAAGTGGCTACAAAGACCCATGATGTTGCTGGTGATGGAACGACAACTGCAACACTACTCGCACAAGCAATTATTCAAGAAGGATTTAAACACGTCACAGCAGGCGTGAATCCTATGTTTATGAAGCGTGGATTAATGAAAGCATCTGAATTGGTCGTTGATGAGATCGGCAAATTAAGTAAACCGATCAATACATCAAGCGAGATCGAGCAGATCGCTACCATTTCAGCTAACAATGATGAAGAAATCGGAAAACTCATCGCAGATGCTATGGAAATGGTCGGAAATGAAGGTGTTATCAACGTCGAAGAATCCAAGACAATGAAAACCTATCTTGAAAAAGTGGAAGGTATGCAATTCGATAGAGGATATCTTTCTCCATATTTTGTAACCGATACTGACAAGATGGTTGCAGAACTCGAAAGTGCTTATCTGCTTCTTCTCGATAAGAAGATATCGGTCATGAAAGACCTGCTTCCCATTCTTCAGGAAGTTTCCCAAACAGGCAAACCTCTCTTGATCATTGCAGAAGATGTGGAAGGTGAAGCGCTTGCAACACTCGTTGTAAACAAACTGCGCGGTACTTTGAATGTATGTGCTGTCAAAGCTCCTGGTTTTGGCGATCGTAGAAAAGAGATGCTTCAGGATATTGCAATCCTTACAGGTGGAACCGTTATTTCAGAAGAAGTCGGTCTTAAACTCGAGAATACGAAACTTCATGATCTTGGTATTGCAAAGAAAATCATTATTGATAAGGAAAATACCACGATCCGCGAAGGAAAAGGTGCAGAAAAAGATCTTCATGGTCGTATCAAGCAGATCAAGCAGCAGATTGAAGACACAACCTCAGATTATGATAAAGAAAAACTTCAAGAACGCCTTGCAAAACTTTCGGGCGGTGTCGCTGTATTAAATATCGGTGCAGCAACTGAGACCGAAATGAAAGAGAAAAAGCACCGAGTTGATGATGCACTTCAGGCAACACGTGCTGCTGTTGAAGAAGGTATCGTGATCGGTGGTGGATGTGCATTGCTTCGTTCTGCCAAAGCAATCGATAAACTTAAACTTGATGCTGAAGAGAAAATTGGTGCTGAAATCCTTAAAAAAGCACTCGAAAAACCAGTGTATCAAATAGCTAAGAACGCTGGATTTGCCGGTGATGTTGTTGTTGAAAAACTTCATAATGAAAAAGACCCGAAAATTGGATTTAATGCAGCAACCTGTGTCTATTCTGACCTTATGGCTGATGGTGTTATTGATCCTGCCAAGGTTACACGATCTGCAGTCCAGAATGCATGCAGTATTGCAGGATTATTCCTCACAACTGAATGTATCGTTGCTGATCTTCCAGAAAAAGAAGGTGCAGCTCCAGCTATGCCCCCAGGTGGCGGTATGGGTGGAATGGGCGGAATGTATTAATCCGAAGTTCCCAAAATATTCTTACAAGCACTCATGTTCAATCATGGGTGCTTTTTTTTTTATAAATTTGAGAAATAGATTACAAATTGACAAAATATTCTTACATATAAGATTCTTGAAAAAAACAAAAGGAGTGCAAAGAAGATGAAAAAATTTATTTTCATTTCTATGATTTTTCTTTTAATACCGCTTGCTCTTTTAGCTAACAGAGAATGGACAATTCTAGCACAGTATCCGATTCCTGAAGGTTCATCAGGGCTTGCATGGGATGGAACATACCTTTACAGTGGTATTTACGGTTCCGCCGGTGGAGATGTATATCGGATCGATCCATCAAATGGTTCGTATCAATTGCAATTTACCGGCACTCAAGGTGATGCCTTTGGTCTCACCTATGATGGTACTTATCTATGGACAACTGACCATCCGGGAAGCACTTCAACTCCTGCAGTTGCTATGCAATTTAATATGAGTGGAAGCTTAATTTCGCAATTCAATCTACCTGATCATTATATGTCCGGCATTGCTTATGATAGTGGTGATTTCTGGGTCGCAACGTACTATCCTGATCCTGCTACGATTTATAAAGTTAACACTTCTGGCACTATTCTTCAACAATTTACCGCTCCGGATAACCAACCATGGGATCTCTGTATGGAACATGGAAATGTATGGATGGCCGACTATTGGGGAGATGCATTATATGCAATTGATCCAAATACTGGTAATGTTTTAGAAACACATGCTGCTGAACATGAAGATCCTGCTGGTGTTGTGTATGACGGTCAGTATCTTTGGTATTGTGATAATGGTTCCGACTATGCTAATGACTGGTTATATAAGGTTGATCTTGGCGGTGCAGGAACTCCGGTTATCAATATCCCAAATACGAATTACCCCTTTGGAACAGTAACAGTAGGTGATTCGGCTTCATGGAACTGTTATGTTTACAGCGCAGGTACCGGAGATCTTGAAGTTACAGATATTACACTCAGTGGTCTAAACGCCTCGGATGTATACTACACGCTTTCACTCCCGCAAACAATCACACCTGGCAATAATATTGTTATTCCGTTTACCTATGTTCCTTCGGAAGCAGGTTCATTGAATTGTGTTGCTTCAGTATTTTCAAACGATCCTCTTGCAACACAGGTTGATGTAACCATGACCGGGGATGCAGTAAATCCAGGTCCGAGTATTCATGTTGTGAATCCAACTCATGACTATGGTACAGTTCGTGCGAACTCATTGAGTAGGTGGTACATTGAAATTGAGAATATTGGTGATGAGACACTCACTATTTCGAATGCCTATTCAAGCAGTCCCAGTCACTTCTATATTGACGATGCTGTTACATATCCCATTAATCTCTCTCCTCTGCAAACAGTACAAATGGGTGTTTGGTTTACACCAGCAGCTGGTGTTTACTATACTGAGACAATAAGTATTGACAGTAACGATCCCTCAAGTCCGTGCACACAGGTTGCAGTAGCAGGAGAAGGAAACAACATCGATTATCCAATTGGAAATCAACTCTGGTACTATTATATTTCTACCAGCTGGGATAACAGCGTGAAAGCTATTGCTCCGATCCCAGATATTAACGGAGACGGCATTGCTGATGTTGTTGTATCCTCAGAAGATGATTATTTCCGATGCTTTAATGGTAATTCATCCGGGCTGGCAGATGTTCTGTGGGAAATTGAAATTCCGAGCGGTTCTCTTTGCTATCAGCATGAACTTTCTACGACAAAGGATCTTAACGGTGATGGATACTATGACTTTGTTGTAGGAACGCCATGGGGAGATCGTTCAATTCGAGCAATTTCCGGAAAAACCGGTGCAATCATCTGGACACATGATACTCAGGAATATGGTGATGGTGGATGGGTTTACCAGGTCGATGCTGATTTTGATTTCAATGCTGACGGTGTACCGGATGTCGTTGCGGCAACTGGTGATGACGGAGATACACATACAGGACCGCAAAGAGTTTACTGCCTTGATGGAACTGACGGATCTTCCTTATGGGAATTCTATCAACCTGGACCAAAATTCTCAGCAATCGGTGTTGATGACGTTAATGGAGATAATATACCTGATGCCATCGGTGGTGGCTCTAACCAAAGCGAGACAAATGGATATGTGTATGGCATAAACGGTGCAAATGGGACGCAACTATGGAGTTATGGAGTTTCAGGTTCATCTGTATGGGCTCTCGGTCAACTTGATGACATCAATGGTGATGGTGTGAAAGATGTTATTGCTGGTGATTTCTACGGTACTTTCTATTATTTCGACGCAACAAACGGCAATGTTCTCCATACAGGCAGTATGGGATCGTGCCTTCTCCTCGATGTCGAGATCTTCAATGATGTGAACGGCGATACATATCGGGATGCTATGTTGGAGAATAGCAGCACAAACAGTAGAATGCTGAATGGCTACAATGCAGGAAGTATCTGGAACGTTTCACTTGTGGATAAACCTTGGAATATTGCTCGTATTGATGATATCAGCGGAGACGGCATCAATGATGTAATTATCGGTACACTCTTCCAGACAAACTATGGCTATTTTATGAATGGAGTTAATGGTGATATTTTACACTCATTTAACTTTGGACAGGCAGTCGATGGAATCAATGCAATACCCGATATCGTTGGTGATGGAAGCATGGAAATGGTTATCGGTGGAAGAGAAGGCACTCTTTCTTGTTATTCCGGTGGTTTGAATTCCCTTGTTTCGATTGATGATGAACCGACTTCCTCCAACTCGCTTATAGCACAAAACTACCCGAATCCTTTCTCTGGTAATACTACGATCTCCTTTTCAAAACCTGACGGAGAAATAACCCCATCAACAATTAAGATCTATAACCTTATTGGACAGCTTGTTACAGAAGCCGATCTTGATCCAATGCAAAATTCCTTTACGTGGGATGGTAATAATCTGAACGGAGTACAAGTTTCATCTGGAGTCTACTTCTATAAAATTCAGAGTGGTTCATATTCGGTAACAAGTAAGATGGTCTATATGAAATAAACCAACATTATAAAAAAAAAGCCACGATTTATGCGTGGCTTTTTTTTGTATGTATAAAGGAAGAATTATTTACTCGGTACCTGGTATATCATATCTTCATTTTGATAACCGGGTAGATCAAGATACCAGTCCGCTTTCTGTGCACCATCACTTAGTACCCATTCAACAAAATAGTTGAACGCATCGGATATCTGTATCATTTCGATTGGGTAGTTACAGCCTTCAGCTATCAGGATAGCCCAGGGAAGATAATTTGCCGTACGGAAATAGATACCCATAGCGAGATTTGTTGCATCATCAGCTGTATCGAAGAGTGCTGTATTCATTTCAAACGTAGGGGGATAATCCGGAAGATGAATCTCATGACTTCGAACGCCATTTTGCAACAGGAATGGATTAAAGGGAGCAAGATTCCAGGGAACAACAACTTTTGACTTGTCTGATTCTGTCATTGGAATTGTGACTGACCATGATACAGGCGTTACATACTCATATTCATACCATGTGTTTATCCATTCAGAAGCACTGCTGACATTAAATACAACTTTATGATTTTCAAAAAAGATCACGGTTCGATTATCAGTATCCACATATGCCATATCCAGTTCGTCATCAATCGTACCATTAACTTCCCAATAATTTGGATACTGGATTGCAAATCCATTTGTCAGGAAACCGGCACCGGCAGCACGAAGATAGAAGTTATTGATAACTTCAACTATTTCATTGCTTGCATTTGTAACTTCATTAACATTATAATCCATTACTAGGTCGTTCATGTCATAGTCACCCTTTTCAGGCCAGAGGTCTTCCCACATGAATGTTCCATACTGACCTTCAGCAGGAGTATAATGATTAAAGGATCTGTCTGGATCATCTGGATAATCATCCCAATCATCGGTAACTCCATCACCATCAGAGTCGTTGCATGTAGGAGTATAATCAACATCAAATGTTACTTGCCCAATAATATTAGCTGATTTTGCTTCGATAGTAATTTCTGTTAAAGTTTCAGCATCGTCATTAGGTATAATATAGATAAAATAGCTATAATCACCATTCTTTGGTCCCTCCCCAACAGTTTCGAACTTAATACTGTAATATGGATTATTAGTTGGACTTTCAATAGTATAAGTGTAGCCGTTTGATGAATAAGTAGAACCATTAACTGGTTGAGAGGGAACCACACCTGCAGGTAAACTTATAGCGACATGACTTAATGCCCTATCATTATCGTTTTTAACTTTGAATTTTATTGTTGCAGTACCATTACAATTATCTACTATTTCATAAAAATAGAATGTATATCCATTATCAGTCTGGATTACATATTCATCCCTCGTTAGCTCTGATTTACTCTCGTAAACTGGTGGAATACATACAAAAGTATCAAGGATAGATGCTTGGGTTGAATTTTCAATATTTAACCAAATTTGTTGAAGAAGTGTGCCTGATTTCAGGAAGACAGATTCATAATAACTTGGTAAAGCTATAGTACCAAAGAATTGTGCATTTTCATTTGTTCTGATTGAAAGAACACGTTTTGTTCCTCCATCTTCTGGATTATCCTTCCATATTTCAAAATGCCCAAATGGCATAAGGAATCCATATTGATCAATGGAAGTGATATCGAGTTCTACAGAACGTGATGTATTAAATTGAAATTCAGGATCAGCAACAAGATCATCCATGTTATCATCGTGCTTGCTGCTAGAATTGAAAAGATTACATCCTGCTAATGCAATCAAAAAAACAAAAACTAAAAAACCTAAGATCCAGTACTTTTTCATGAGTACCTCCTGTGTGTTAGGAATTAATAATAATATAGTAAAATTTGTCAAATATTACAAAAAAAATATATTTTCATTCAAAAATAAGAGAAACAAAAGTTTGTTTATTATTGGTAATTGATACATTACCGTATCGATAAAACTTTACAAGTTATCTCAGTAAAAAATTTAATATTTATTATTTTATATTATGAACGGAGTTTAAATGAACTATAAAATTGTTGTTCTTATTGTCGTTATCTCTGTATTAAGTTTATCTGAATTTGCATATGCAGACACTATCTTGGATAAGACCTTAACAAATGGTATGCAGATAGCAGTTAAAGAAAATCATAATAACAATTCAATCGGTTTTTATTGTTTTGTAAAAACAGGTTCAGTTAATGAAGGTGAATATCTTGGAGCAGGAATATCTCATTACCTTGAACATGTTGTTGCAGGAGGATCGACAACCTATCATACCGAAGCAGAATACGAAGCCATGGCCAAAGAGATGGGTGCTATTGTAAACGCATATACAACATCAAATGCCACAGCATTTTACATTACTGTTGATAAGCAGTATGCTAATCAGGCTTTGGAAATTCTCTTCCAGCAGATGCATGCCTGTGCCTTTGATTCAGTAGAAGTCGCCCGTGAAAAACAGGTGATCCTCAAAGAAATAGTCATGAGGTCTACACCTCCTCGATCAAAAGTGTATCAAAGGAATAATGAACTGGTGTTCCCAACATCGAACAGAAAATATCCGGTAATCGGATATACAGAATTATTCAAAACCATTACCAGGGATAAACTCGCAGATTACTATCATAAAAGATATGTGCCCAATAATATGATCTTCGTAGCAGCCGGAGATTTTGACGCCGAAGATATGCTTCAAAAAATTGAAGATATATTCAATGAACTCGAACGAGGACAGCTTGATCCGGTTTATCTTCCACCACAAAATCCTCGCAGCGGGACCATACAATATATGGAAGAATTCCAGATTCAACAACCGACTGTTGCGATTACCTCAATACTATCCTCAGCAGATTTCGACCAATATCCAGCTTTGATAGCTGCACTGGATATTCTTTTCGGAAAGCGTCAATCACCTATTAAATATAAGCTCGTAGAAGAACTTCAACTCGTAAACTATATTTATGCAAGAGTAAGTGTTTCAATGGACATGCCGGAGGGAGTCATCTCAATTGGTTTCGAAGCAAAAGATCCTGAACAAATAGATGAGATCATTAGCATAATTGATGAAGAGATTGAATGGTACAGCATTGTAGGTATTGAGGAAGCAGATATACAAAATCTCATTACCAGGTACAAAGCCAGCCAGCTTCTGAGCACTCCAGGTGTCGATCATGACTGCAATAATATTGGATGGAATCTCATGATGTTTGGGGTTACTGATTCCGATGAACTCTTCATTAATGCATTCGAGCAACTTACGACAAAAGATGTTATGAACAGCATCAAAGAATTCCTTGTACCCAAGAACCGCGTGATTTTCTATGCACTTCCTGAAGGAACGAAACAATTACTCGATTCAACAGAAGAATTACTTGCCGAGACATCAACACCACAGAAGGTTCAAGTCAATGATAACCTCACGTTAATTTATAAGCAAAATACATTGAAACCGATAATCAGTGGTGTTCTATATCTTCCTATTGGAGATACATATGAAACAGTTGAAACAGTAGGTACGCTCTCATTCATGGAAAATCTTATGCTTAAGGGATCAGAGAAATACAATTCGCTTGATCTGACCGAATGGAAAGAAGATCATGCTATTGATCTTGATGTAAGAATAAATGATGATGGAACCTATATTGAGTTTAAATGCCTTAACGATGATTTTTCAAAGCTTCAGGACATCATTATTGATGCGATGAATCATCCTACATTTCCAGCACACGAGATCATGCTTGCTCAACAAAATGCTATGGCTCGATACCAGCGCTCGTTGAGTAATGCATCGTCAATTCATAATGAGTTCAGGAGTGAGAAACTCTATCCGGGGCAATCTGCAGGTGTGTCCAATCTTAAGAAACTCGAACTCAAACAAGCTCTGGATCAGCAGAATTTGATGACAATGCATAAGAAGTTCTTTAAAGCAGAGAGTGCCATCGTAACATTATTTGGAGACTTGACCATGCATGAAGCAGAAACTTATGCAAAAAGATTTTATAGCAATTTTCCACAAGGTAATATTGATGAACCCAAAAACCCTCTCGTCGTTCCGAACATAGAGGAAACTTTTGTTCAGGAATATGATTTTGAGCCAGTCAATATTGATCTTAATTGTATTGCTCCAGCACGGAATATTGAAACAAAGGATTACTGGACTATGAGAGCTATACTCGCAGTACTCAATGGTTCAAGAGGAAGAATACACAAGGCAGTACGTGGTCAAAATGACCTTGCTTACTATGGTTATGCTCAATATAGCACCGGACAAGACTACGGTTTCTTCAGGATTACCAGCCAGACATCTATAGACAAGAAAGATGAACTAATAGCAGTACTTAATAATCAGATTGAACTTCTTAAAAATGAAAAAGTATCTCAGGATGAATTGCAGGCTGCAATCGATGATAATATCAAAATGATCAAAACAGATATCGATGATAACCAGCTCCCATTCTATATGACACATTATGAAGCTATTGGATTTGGGTACGATTATCTGGACCATTTGAAAGAAAATCTTTCGAAAATTACTCCTGAAGACATTCAACAAGCAGCCAATACCTACTTTGGAAAAGTAGCTGTATTCGTATCAGAGCCAAATGCTGATGTAGATCTGATGGTGCAGTAATAGAATAGAATTTTTTTAAAAAAATAAGATAACTTCATACCCTCACAGGTAGGATAAAGAGCTATGAAATATAAAAATACGATTATTTTGTGCATCATCATATGTATTATTATAGCTCTTGGCGCTATTGCTATTGTCCGTTTTTCACCGCGAGTGTTTTCTACAGATCCAAGACTCAATGATGGAAAGCAGTGGAGAATTGGTTATTATGAGGGAGGACCTTTCATTGATTATTCATTAAGCATTCGAGGGACGGTGAAAGGTCTTATACAGCTTGGGTGGATCACTCCAATAAACATACCTGCGTTTTTAGATGATGACGATACAGAATTGATCTGGAATCATATTGCACAGAATGTGAATAGTAAATTCATTACTTTTGTTAAAGATGCATTTTGGTCATCAGCATGGAATGATTCACTGCGTATAAAGAATAGAAAAGATGCTCTTGATAAACTCAAAAATGGTTATGTTGATATCATGATCGCAGCTGGGACCTGGGCGGGTCAGGATCTTGTTAATAGCGAGCACTCAGTACCAACCATGGTTATAACTTCAAGTGATCCAATACAGGCAGGTATTATCAAATGTGCAGATGATTCTGGATATGATCATATTTTTGTGGAATGTGATCCATATAGATACCAAAAACAGGTCGAACTATTCCACGATATTATCGGATTTGAGCGATTAGGTGTCATGTTTGAGGATTCTGAAGATGGAAGGATCTATGCAAACTTTAGTGATCTTGAGAAGGTATCAAAACAAAGAGATTTCAAACTTATCATCTGTCATGCAAACGAAGAAGACACAGAACAGGGATCCTTTGAAAATGCAATGAAGAGTTATCAGATCCTGGCTCCGATAGTTGATGCAATGTGGATTGGACTTCACCAGGGAGAGTCGACGAAGTTTCTTCCGCAATTGCTTGAACCAATTTTTGAATTTCATGTTCCTACATGGTGCGTACTCGGAGAACCGGCTGTTAAAAAGGGAGTCCTACTCAGTATTACTCATCAGAATTATGATGATCTTGGACTCTGGTATGCGTCTAATATTGCAAAAATTCTTAATGGGGCAAAACCACGTGAACTTTCACAGATATATGAAGAGAACAACCATATTATGATCAATGCGGAAACAGCCCGTAGGATCAAATACAAAATACCGCAAACATTATATGATATTGCTGACAAGGTTTATAATACTATAGAATAAAATGAAAAAAAGATCATGGTCTCCCGCTAAGATAATCCTCATTTCAATTCTTTTTGGTCTACTTTTCTGGATTGCTGATTCCATGATACATTACTTCGAATTTTCAAGCCATCTGAGGATGATGATCGTTCAAAAACCTGGAAGTTTTGCTGACACGCTTATTCTCAATGTCTATCCACACCAATTAATTGGGCGTCTGATCTTTCTTTTTGCTTGTATTATCGGAGGTGTGATAACGATAATATTTCTTTCAAGACAAAAAGAAATTGAAAAAGAACTGATCGAAAGTGAAGAACAATATAGGAATGTAACTGAAAGAGCTAATGATGCTATCAGCATTATATCTGATGGTAAGATACAATATGTGAATCCGCGATTTTGCGAGATATCCGGTTATTCTACAAGAGAATTGATCGGAGCTTCTATTACAAAAATACTTAAAGAATCAGAAATCCCCAAAGTAGTTGATCATTATGAAAAACGAATGAATAATGAGAATGTTGAATCTGTGTATGAAATCATAATACTTCATAAGAACGGAGCAGAGATATTTATAGAAATCAATGCTGGTGTTATCACGTGGAAGGGTTCCAAAGCTGATCTCATTATTGCAAGGGATATAACCTTCCGAAAAATCGCTGAAAAAGCACTTCAAGAAAACGAAGAGAAGTATCGAACTCTAATAAATAATATCAATACAGGATTGTATAGAAATTCAGTGGAATCGGATGGTACATTTATTGAGGTAAATCCGGCTTTTGTAAAAATGTTTGGTTATGACAGCAGGGAAGAAATGCTGCAACTCAAAGCTGTTCAGCTTTATGCAAATACAAAAGACAAAGAAGATTTCAATCGGGAGTTGATGGAGAAAGGATTTGTGACAAATCGAGAAATGCTTTTGCAAAGAAAGGATAAGAAAACCTTCTGGGCAAAGGTTACGGTAATGCTCATAAGAGATGATAATGATAATCCCCAATATTATGATGGTCTTGTGGAAGATATCACTGAAAGAAAACAAGCTGAAGAGCAACTGAAAAAAACAAATATTGAATTAAGGCAACTGAAGGAGAATTTGGAAATCAAAGTGAAGGATGCAATAAAAGAGATCAGAGATAAGGACCACCTCCTTATAAAACAGTCGCGCCATGCCTCAATGGGTGAAATGATCGGCAATATCGCGCATCAGTGGAGGCAACCATTAACAGCAATAGCAGTTCTTATCCAGGATATTGAAGAGGCATATAAATATGATGAACTGACACAGGAGTATTTAGAGAAATCTATTAAGACAACAATGGATCAACTTAAGTATATGTCTCGAACTATTGATGATTTCCGTAATTTTTTCAAACCTAATAAATTAAAAGAAAATTTCTCGGCAAACGCAGTAATACTCAAGACCTTGGATTTTATCAGTAATAGCTTTGAACATAACCAAATTGAGTTGAAAATCGATCTACATAAGGAGTGTGAGATCATGGGGGTATCCTAATGAGTATTCGCAAGTGATACTGAATATACTTAACAACGCTAAAGATGCAATACTCGAAAAAGAGACCAAGAATGCAAAAGTCCAGTTAATGCTCGATCAAAAGGATGGCAGGACGATCTTAACGATTTGGGATAATGCCGGTTCGATACCAAATAATATTATTGACAAAGTTTTCGACCCATACTTTACTACAAAGCAACACCAGAAAGGAACAGGTCTCGGATTGTATATGGCAAAGACAATTATTGAGAATAATATGGATGGCTCTATACAAGTTAAGAATATTGATGGTGGTGTGAAATTTATTATTGAAGTATAAAACTTCGATGAAAGAAGTGCTGGTTCGTCAATAATATCAAAGTATAATTTTGCCCTAAGTTTTTAGGATTTTCAAGTCAAGGAGTATACTATGTCTGAGAAAAAGAATACACATTCGAAAGACAATACTCACAAGCACAATGCATCCTCTACTCAATCTGTTGATCCAACCAAGTTTGAACTCGAAACATTATGGAGCATATCACCAGACCTTTTATGTGTTGCAGATTTTAATACTGCTACGTTTATCAAGGTTAATCCTTCATTCACGAAGGTGTTAGGGTATGATGAAGGGGATCTTCTGGACAAACCCTTTCTAGATTTTATTCATCCTGATGATATTGAACCCACCATTAAAGTCATTGAAGAAAATTTGAAGCAAGGTATAACGGTTATCAATTTTATTAATCGTTATCGATGCAAAGATGGTTCATATAAATACCTTGATTGGATATCGAGACCGATTAAGGAGCGAGGTCAGACCTTTGCTATTGCCCGTGATGTATCAGATAGAGTTGGAGTGGAAGAAAAACTCCATGAACAATCTCGTGAAATGCAATCCGTACTTAAAAGTATGCTCAATGCGTTCGTTATTTTTGATTCTGTTTTTGATAAAAAAGGAAAATTCATAAGCTATCGGTTTGTATATATAAATGATGCTTATGAGAAAATAACAGGTGTTAAAAATGATGAGGTGCGGGGTAAGACCGTCCATGAAGTGTGGCCCGAAACCGAGCAAAGCTGGATAGAGAAATATGGTTATGTTGCAACAACCGGTGAGACACTCGTCTTTGATAACTATCATGAACCAACAAAAAAACTCTACCATTGCCGCGTCTATCGTCCATGGGATTCGCAGGATCGATTCTGCGTGATCTTTGATGACATTACCGATTGGAGAAAAGCTGAACGTGAGTTGGAACTTCTTTCACAATTCCCCAAGCAAAATCCCTATCCAGTGATGCGAATTAAAATGGACGGGACTATTCTTTTTAAGAATGATGCAAGTGATATGATCCTTAAAAAATGGGGGGCAAAAGGAGGAAATAAGGTAACTGATCAAGCATTAAGGTTCGTAAGAAAAGCGCTGACATCCCAGACACAAATTCAACACGAGATCGAATTCGGAAAACGGTTTTTTACGTTAACTTTTTCACCGATTCCTGGTTCAGATCTTGTTAATGTGTATGGATTAGATATTACTGTTAGACATGATGCTGAAGTAAAGCTCAAGGAGAGTGAAGAAAAATTTCATTCGATCTTTGATAATGTGCCTGAAGGACTTATCTATACTGATCTCAAAGGATCGGTTATTGAGGTTAATGATGAGCTATGTAAAATTGTTGATATCAATAAGGAGGAATTGTTAGATAAAAAAGCTATAACCTTAGCGAAGAAATTCTTGGATAAAAAAATGATAGAGCCGGTGCTGAAGACAATAGGGAAAGCACTAATTGGGAAAAAAATAGCACCTTTTGAAATAGAGTTTTATGATAAATATCTGCAAATTAGTGCAAATGTTCATAAAAAAAGTAAGCGTATCATTGGTGTCATTCGTGATATAACAACAAGAAAACAGACCCAGGAAGCTATTAAAGAAAAAACAAATTTCCTTAACACCATAACAGATACCAGTCCTGTTGGAATTGTACAAGTTAATGCAGATGGCTTATTAACCTTTGCCAATCCTGAAGCTGAAAAAATTCTACATTTGGAAAAAAGTGAAATTACATCAAGAACATATGATGATCCGGAATGGCAGATTGTTGATTTTGATGGGAATCCATTACCGAATGAAAAATTACCATTTTCTATAGTGAAAAATACTGGAGAACATGTTAAAGAAATACATCATGCAATTAAATTACAAAATGGTGAGATGGTTTATCTTTCAATAAATGCTGCTCCTCTATTCACAGAAACAAACACTTTTTCTGGCATGGTAGCATCAATTGAAGATATAACTGCAAGAGTAATCGCTGAAAAAGAAATCAAGCAGAAAGGAGAATTGCTTCGCGCTACAGGAAAAATGGCGAAGGTTGGTGGATGGGAACTGGACGCCAAGACGAAAAAAGTGTATTGGTCAGAGGAAACATATAGGATCCACGAAGTTCCTTTAGATCAAGAACCTCCCCTCGCAGATGCGATTAATTTTTTTCATCCTGATGACAGACCAATTCTTCAAAAAGCAATTACAAATGCCCTTGAAAAAGGAAAACCCTATGATCTGACTTTGCGTTTCATCACTGCTAAAGGTAAAAATTTGATAACACACACAATGTGCGAACCTATTCTTGAAGGTGGTAAAGTTATAAAATTATTCGGTACATTCCAGGACATAACTCCGATAAAAAAAGTTGAAGAAGAACTCAGGGAAGCACTAAATTTCAATAAAACTCTTCTTGATACCTCCCCTGATATTATTTATATTTATGATATTCTTGAGTATATAAATATCTATACCAACCAAGGTTTGAATAAAATTTTGGGATATTCCATTAAAGAAATTCAGGAAATGGGTAATAAATTGATCGCTACGTTGATGCATCCCGATGACTTACAAGTCTATTTGAATGAAACATATCCTAAATATAAAGATTTACTGGATGGTGAATTGCTGTATCACGAATATCGTATGAAGCATAAAGACGGTTCCTGGCGCTGGCTTAATTGCCGCGAATCAATATACCTTCGTTTGGAAGACGGTACACCAAAACAAATATTTGGACTTGTCAATGATATCACCGATAGTAAGACAATACAGGATAAACTAGAGGAAAGCCATGCGAGATTATTAGCAATTTTGAATGGTATAAAAGAGCCAATTTATATTGCTGATATGGACACATATGACGTTATTTTTGTGAATCAAGTAGTAGAAGATATATTTGGAGATCCTGCACATAAAAAATGCTATAAGTACCTGCAGAATAGAGATGAACCATGTCCATTTTGTACAAATGATAAAATCCAGGGTGATTATAAAGATGAGTCATATATTTGGGAATTCCAGAATGAAATTAACGGACGATGGTATCGTTGCATCGACAGGGCACTTAAATGGCCGGATGGTCGTACTGTTCGATATGAAATGGCAATTGATATTGATGAGCAAAAGAGAGCAGAGGAAATTATCGAATCAAATTATAGAATGCTCCATCTTGCTGGAGAGACTGCAAGATTTGGAGGGTGGACTGTTGATCTAAAAACTAATACCTGTGTATGGTCTGACGCTGTGGCAGATATCCATGAAGTACCCCATGGCTATTCACCTCCTGTTGAAGAAGGGATTCATTTCTATGCACCAGAATGGCGTGACAGAATAACGAAAGTTTTCAACGACTGTGCTGAAAGAGGAATTCCGTATGATGAAGAAATGGAGATTCTTACACAGAAAGGCAAACGTCTTTGGGTTCGTACGATTGGTAGAGCAATAAAGAACGAAGAAGGTGAAATTGTTGGTATCCACGGTGCTTTTCAAGATATCTCAGGAAAGAAAAAAAGTGAAGAAGAAATTAAAATAAGCGAAGAACGCTTTAGAGAACTGTTTAATACTATGGGAAGCTATGTTGCGGTTTATGAACCGTATAATGATGGAGAAGATTTTATTTTCAAGGATGTAAATAAAGCTGCAGAAATTCAAAGTAATATTAAGAAAAGTGAGGTAGTTGGGAAAAAGGTCACAGAGGTTTTTCCTTTTGTTAAAGAGATGGGACTCTTCGAAATATTTCAAAAAACCTATAAAACAGGGAAAAAACTTCATCATCCTCTAGTCCTTTATAAAGATGAGCGCATGCAACAATGGGTTGAAAATGATGTTTATAAACTACCCTCCGGTGAGATCGTAGCAGTGTACGAAGATACGAGCCAGCTGAAGAAAGCTGAAGAAAGCTTGAGAAAACATCAAGAGCAACTGGAGGAACTTGTTAGAGAAAGAACTGCTGAGTTGGAAAATAGCAATGCTGAACTCAAACGTATGAATAAACTCTTTTTAGGCAGAGAGTTCAGGATTAAAGAATTGAGAGATAAGGTTAAAGAGCTGGAGAATGAATTGGATGAAAAATAAATTTTGTAAAAGCCACGAGATTTATCTCGGGGATGGTAAAGATTTAAAACCAAATTTAGTTTTAATCCAAGATTGGGGACTAAAGTCCGACTGTTTATTATCCTATTATTTCCCACGACTTAAAAGTCGTGGGAAGTCATATAAGAGTTTATTCCAGAATAGAATTTTGAAGATAGTGGAAAACCAACTCAGCGATAATGGAGATAATATCATGAATAGCCCCGAGATTCAGCCCTGGGATATAAAATTAATTAAAAACAGGGATTTTAATCCCTAAAAGAAAAACTATGAAAAAGATTATTTTATTCATTATTATTTTAACACTTGCTACCTCACTTACTGCTCTGGAACTAACTCCTAAGGAAAACCAGTGGATTGAAGATCATCCAAATATTACATTTGGCATTGGTCAAGCATGGAGTCCCTTTATCTACCCGATGGAAAATGGAAATCATCGGGGTTTTGATGTTGATTTGATCAATAAGATCAACACATTAACAGGTACAAATATTAAAATTGTTCCTGGAATATGGTCTGAAATCGTTCAAATGGCTCAGAATAATGAAATTGATGGTCTTGTTGAATCAGCAGCAAGTGAAGACCGTGGTCAATATTTTGAATTCTCAGACAGTTACAATACCCAGTATTATGCACTTGCAACGACTCCGATAAAATTACAATCTGTTCAATCCTCGGATTTGAAAGACATTAAAATTGCATATCTGGCAGGGAATAATTGGTTGAAGAGGATCATCCAGTCTCTATCAATTGAGCATACAACTCCCTGTGAAACAGAATATGAAGGATTCAAACGGGTAATGGAAGGGAAAGCAGATGCAGCTTTTATTACGCTGAGCGTTTACTCCGAATTTCGTAAAATATATTTGGATAATATTGTCATTGCATATGTGTTTGATGATAGTGAATATAAGTTGGATCTAGTCTATTCGATAAGAAAAGACTGGCCTGAACTTGTTTCGATCATAAACAAAGCGCTCGTAGAGATATCTGAAGCTGAAATGAATGAACTCTATATGAAATGGGTGGGTGTTTCTCAAGATGAACTGAAACCCTGGTTACAATTAACAGAATCGGAAAAAGAATGGCTGAGAGAAAATCCGATTATCCGTATTGCTCCCGATCCAGAATTTCCACCTATTGAGTGGTTTGATGAAGATGGGAAATATAAAGGTGTGGCAGCAGATTATATGGCATTGATAGAAGATCAGCTTAATATTGAGTTTGAAGTTATCCACTGTGAAAACTGGGAAGAAGTCTTACAAAAGGCAAGAGATCGTGATGTTGATCTTCTTTCAGCAGCAGCACAAACACCAGATAGATCTGAATATATGTTGTTTTCCGAACCTTATCTGATTTTCCCTGGAGTCATAATTACAACGAAGCAAAATGATAATCTGGATAGGATAATAAAATTATATGGTAAGAAAGTTGGTGTCGTATCTGGCTATGTTTGGGAAGAATTTATACGAAGAGATTATCCTCAGATTGAAATTGTTGCTGTTGAAGATATAACCTCTGGACTACGTAAGGTTTCAATCGGAGATATTGATGCATTCATTGCAACATTACCTATTGCACTATATTATATCGAAAAAGAGGGTATTTATAACCTCGTTGTTGCTGGGGAAACTGCTTATGAAACAAAATTATCGATATTATCCCGTAAAGATTGGCCAATTTTGAATTCGATAATGAATAAAACATTGAAAAGTATTCCCGTTGAGACAAAGAAGCAGATTTACAATAAGTGGATACACCTTGAACCTAAACCGTTCATTTCTAATACTCTTTTATTCATCATATTGATTTCAATAATCAGCGCTGCAGGACTTTCTGTTTTACTTGTTATGTCATGGAATAAATCATTACAAAAGCAGGTAAAACAAAAGACTTTAGCATTAAAGCAAGATTTTGAAAAAAGTATCGAAGCAGAAAAAAAACTCCGTGTAAGTGAAGAACGATGGCAATTCGCAATCGATGGAAGTGGTCTTGGACTCTGGGATTGGAATGTACAAGAGGGTACAGTATTTTTTTCAAAAAAATGGAAAGCTATGATCGGATACGAAGAGGATGAAATATCAAACAACCTTGATGAATGGGACAAAAGAGTTCATCCGGATGATAAGGAAAAAACATATAAGGATATTAATGCACATTTGGAAAATAAAACTATCCTATATATGAATGAACATCGTCTTTTATGTAAAGATGGATCGTATAAATGGATTCTCGATAGGGGAAAGGTCATTGAATGGGATGAAAATGGAAAACCGCTGCGAATGATAGGAACTCATACTGATATTACTGAACGTAAAGAAGCTGATCAGACATTGAGTAAATACCAGGAAAAGTTGAAGGACATGGTTGACGAGAGAACAAGAGAACTGGAAAAGAGAAATGCTGAACTCGATGAATCCAGGCAAGCTCTAATGTATCTTATGGAGGATATGAATGAAACACACGAGAAGTTAGCTCAAGCCCACAAGAAGCTCGAAGAAGCCAATGAAGAGTTAGAATCATTTTCTTATTCTGTTTCCCATGATTTGAGAGCACCGCTCAGAGCAATCGATAGTTTTACCAAAATTCTCCAGGAAGAATACAGCAATAAGCTTGATGATGAAGGAAGAAGGCTCTTAGGAATAGTGATCAATAATTCTCAAGATATGAATAACTTGATCACTGATCTGCTCCAATTTTCTCGAACCGGACGCCAGAAAATAAATGTTGTAGAAATTGACACAAATGAAGTATTCCGGGAAATAATCGAAAGAGTGAAAACGCTGAATCCTGAAAGAAATATTGAATTCAATCTCTCACATTTGAACACGATATGGGCAGACCGAACACTCTTCCAGCAGGTTGTCGAAAATGTTTTGCAGAATGCTGTGAAATACTCTCGTATGAGAGAAAAAACTGAAATCTCTATCTCATCGAAAATTGAAAAAAATAATGTCATAATAGCTGTTCAGGATAATGGCGTCGGTTTTAATATGAAATATAAAGATAAAATCTTCCAGGTTTTCCAACGACTTCATTCTTCAGCAGATTTTGAGGGAACCGGTATTGGACTTGCGCTAGCTCATAAGATCGTTGAAAGACATAATGGTACAATTTGGGCAGAAAGCGAGGAGGGTAATGGAGCGACATTTTATTTTTCTTTTCCACAAAAAACAAATCATATGGAGGATAGATGACTGATAAAAAAGAAGTTCTAATCCTGTTAGTTGAGGACAATCCGAATGACGAAGAACTTGCACTCAGAGCATTAAAGAAACATAAGCTTGAGAACAAAGTTCAATGTGTGCGCGATGGTGAGCAAGCATTAGATTTTATCTTTGGACGCAATGATTTCTCAGAAAGAAGTATCAAAGATAAGCCCAAATTGATCCTTCTTGATCTCAAACTTCCAAAAGTCGATGGCCTCGAAGTGTTACGACAGATCAAAAATAATAAGACGACCAAAACAATTCCCGTTGTTGTGCTGACTTCATCCCGCGAGGAAAGGGATATCATCCAGAGTTATGAATTGGGGGTGAACAGCTATATAACAAAACCGGTAGATTTTGATAAGTTCGTTCAATCGGTCTCTGATCTTGGATTATACTGGTTGCTTATGAACGAGGTGCCATAAAGATATTAATTGTGAGAGTTCCATGAATAAAATCTTGAAAGTTCTTCTGCTGGAAGATAATATAGAAGATGCAGAACTTATTATCAGAGAATTAAAAAAATCTGATCTGAATATCGAACCCAAAGTTACTCATAACGAATCTGCATACATACAAGCAATTCAGGAATTCAAACCTGATATTATCTTGTCTGATTATGCCCTTCCGGGGTATGATGGAATGCGTGCACTCATGGTTGCTGAAGAAAAAGTGCCAGATATTCCTTTTATTATTGTTACAGGTTCTATTAATGAAGAAACTGCAGTACAATGTATAAAAAAAGGGGCATGGGATTATGTCATCAAACAACATTTACATCAGCTTGTTCCTGCAGTAAGAAATGCTATAAAATATCGTGAAGAACTTATCCAAAAAAGAGAGCGGGAAGAGGAACTGAGGAATACACTTGAATTAACAAAAGCAATTATTGATAACAGCCAGGATTGTATTAAAATTCTTGATCTTGAAGGTAATCTGCTTTATATGAGCATTGGTGGACAGCGATTATTGGAAATCAAGGATGTAAACAAATATCTTAACAAGAACTGGATAGAATTTTGGGAAGGTGAAGATAGGAAAAAAGCCCAGGAAGCAGTCAATAAAGCAAAAAAGGGAAAGGTTGGATATTTTGAAGGATACTGTCCAACCGAAAAAGGAACTCCCAAATGGTGGGGAGTGTTAATTTCACCGATATATGATGACGCAGGAAAGGTCGAGAAGTTACTCTCAGTTTCAAGGGATATTACTAGTCGCAAAGAGATTGAACAAAGACTGCTTAGGAGTGAAGTCCAGAAGGATATCATACTCAATACAACCCAGGAGATGTTTGCATTTTATGACATTAACTTGAGAATAATCTGGGCTAACAAAGCTTCTGCAGACTCTGTGGGAATACCACCTGAAGAAATGGTTGGCAAGTATTGCTATGAAGTTTGGCAAAAAAGAAAGGAACCTTGTGAAGGATGCATTGTACTCAAGGCAAAGGAAACTAAACAACCGCAAAGTGGTAAAGCGCAAACTCATGATGGAAGGTATTGGTCATTGCGAGGATATCCTGTATTGGATGAAGAAGGAAATGTTACAAACCTCATTGAATTAGGAATGGATATAACGGAGAGGGAAAAAGCTGAGAAACAACTTGAGCAAGTATTAGAGGCAACCACTGATGGAATTTGGACATGGAATTTTAAAACTGACGAATTACATTTCAGTCCCAAGTATTATACCATGCTTGGTTATGAGCCAGATGAGTTTCCTGCAACTTATGATAGTTGGGTGAGGTTACTTCATCCACGTGATAAAGATGAAGCAATCAAGACTGCTGAGGAATACTTACAAGAAAAACCAGATGTATATGAAAATCAATTTAGAATGAGAACAAAGGATGGTACCTACCTCTGTATACATGCATTGGCAAAAGTTGTGGAAAGAGATACGAATGGTGAAGCAATATTAATGATAGGAAATCATGAAGATATTACTGGCAGAAAACAAGCAGAACGTAAATTCCAAACCTATGTCACCAGTTCTCCCACTCCCTTCTTTATTGCGAATAGCATAGGAGAATATACTTATGTAAACAATGCAGCATGCCACCTGCTAGGATATTCTGAGAAAGAACTCCTTTCAATGAACATAAAAGATGTATCACATCCTGATGATTATGAAAAAAATCTGAAAACTTTTTCAAAACTTCTTGAAGGTAAGCCAGTTCGTCAGGAAATTTCAATGCTGCATAAATCCGGGAAAAAGGTGTATTCGATACTTGATGCTGTGATGCTTGATGAAAACAATATTATTGCTTTCTGTACAGATACAACCCAGAGACATCATGATGAGGAAGTACAGAATGTTTTGTATAAAATATCCGAAGCGGTGAACACAACAACAAATCTCGATGAACTATATCATTCAGTTCATGAACACCTGTCTCATATCTTGGATGTAAAGAATTTTTATATTGTTCTGTATAATAAAGAACATGATATACTGGAATTTCCGTTCCACGCCGATGAAAAGGTTACGTTTAAAACTCATGCCGCTGAAAATACCCTGAGTGGATATGTAATTACAAATGGAAAATCTCTCTACGCGGATAGGAAAGTATTAGCGAAACTACAAAAGGAAGGAAAGATCGGAAAAGCAGACAAAGGAACTGAAGCACAGATCTGGATTGGCGTTCCCCTCAAATATGAGAATGAAACCATCGGTGTTCTTGCGGTTCAGAATTATACCAATGAGAAGGCATTCTCAAAGGATGATGTCCGTATTCTCGAACTTGTCTCGAACACAATCGCATTAGGTATAGAACGGAAAAAATTCGAAAGGTACCTTTTTGAGAGTGAAGAAAAATATCGTACTCTGGTAAACAACCTTCCTGTCGGCATTAGCCGATCAACACCTGCGGGTAAACTTCTCGCTCTCAACCCAGCTATTGTTGAGATGTATGGATATTCCAGTTCGGAAGAATTAATGAAAGCTGATGCAAAGGAGCTCTACTGTGATTCTAAAGATAGAGAACATATGCTTTCCGAATTGAAAAAGCATGGTTTTGTTAAGGGATCTGTTACCCAGGAATATAAGAAGGACGGATCGAAAATATGGGTGTCTGCAAATTATAAAGCAACTTTTGATAAAAGAGGAGAGATCGAATATCTTGATGGAGTGATTCTTGATATCACAAAAAGAAAGAAAGCTCTAGAAGCACTTGAGGAGAGTGAAAGGAAATTGAAAGAAACTGTCGGTGCAATTGCCGAAGGTGTTTGGGAAATCAATCTTCGTACAAATTCAATGTATTTCAGTCCACAATATTATCATATGCTTGGTTATGAACCATATGACTTTGAACCATCTATAGAAAAGTCAAGAGAACTCATCCATCCCGACGATAGAGAAGAAGCAGTGAGAAAAGAAATTGAGTTAATTGAAACAAGTCAGGAAAATTATGTTGATGAATTTCGTATGATAAGTAAGAATGGCGGCTATCGTTGGATACGAACAAAGGGAAAAGTTGTTGAATGGGATGAGAAAGATATGCCTGTGCGTATTATTGGCAGTCATGAGGATATAACATATGAAAAACTTGCTGAAATGGAACTGCAGAGAACGCAAGAGAATTTTATTAATATTGTTGAGAGTAATCTCGATGGGATACTTATCCTTGATGTAAAAGGAAGGATCGGTTATTCTAATCCGGCTGCACAAAATCTTTTTGGAAAAAAAGAAAAAGAACTTATTGGTTCAGATTTCGAATTTTACCACATGAGAGATAACGGCAAAGAAATTCAAATCAATGATGAAAAGGGTAGAACAAAAATTGCATCAATTATTGTTACAAAGGTCAAATGGGAAGAATCGGAAAGACCGCTCATCGTCCTGCATGATATAACAAATCGAAAAGAGTTCGAGAATAAACTCAGAGAAACTAATAAGAAATTAGAAGAACTTATGGCTGAGTTGGAAAAAAAGGTCGAGAAACAGGTTAAGGAACTTCGTGAAAAAGATCATATTATTATTGAGCAGTCCCGTCATGCCGCAATGGGAGAAATGATCGGAAATATCGCCCACCAATGGAGACAACCCCTTACTGCAGTTGCAGCAATCGTGCAGGATATTGAAGAGGCTTACAAATATGGAGAATTGGATGAAAAATACCTGCGCGAATCTATTAAGATCACCATGGATCAGATCGGGTATATGTCGCGAACAATTGATGATTTCAGGAATTTCTTTTTACCAAACAAAGAGAAGGAAAACTTCAGTATTAATGAAGCAGTTACGAGCACCGTGAAATTTATTGAAAGCAGCTTCAAACACAATGAAATTAAAATAGACGTGGACATAGTGGACCAATGCATTGTGCGGGGATTCCAAAATGAATACACACAAGTCATACTGAACATCATGAACAATGCCAAGGATGCAGTAAAACGTGTAAAACCAGCTCATGCTCATGTAAGAATCTCATTGAAACAACTTAAAGGTCAGAAATATTCGAGTTCATTAACTATCTCAAATAATGCCGGTCAAATCCCCAAAACTATTATGAAAAAGATCTTCGATCCATATTTTACCACGAAGCATGAATCTGAAGGTACGGGACTGGGACTTTATATGAGCAAGATGATCATTGAAAAGAACATGGGGGGATCGATTGCAGCCGAGAATATCAAAGATGGAGTAAAGTTTACGATTCTTTTGTAATTAATATGCCCATAATTAAAACATCAAAATTATATACAATTGTTTTAAAATATTCTCAATCATTGAATTTTTAATTGACAAAATAATTCAGTCTCAACGTTTCAATAGATAAATTTTCTTGAACAGAAACAGGTTTGTATATGTCAACATCAGATAGAGAAAAGAAATTGTTTTACTTTCAAACACTCTTGCTTGTTAAGAAAGGAGAAATTCGGTCCTTTGAATCAGCAACTTAGTTCAAAACCAGAAAGAGAAGTTCTTCCATTATCTATTATGTATGTAGAGGATGAGGTCGTCATTCTCCGTTCTGTTACATCTATGTTGGAACGGAAAATAAAAAATGTGTATATTGCAACCAACGGGAAAATCGGATTAGAAACCTTCATAAAACATAAACCTCAGATCGTGGTCACTGATATTAAAATGCCCGTTATGAATGGTTTGTCCATGATCGAAAAAATACAAGAAATTGAACCCACCACAAAATTCATCGTTGTTTCTGCCTATGGGGAAACCAACTATTTTATACGTGCAATAGAGCTTGGAGTTCACGGTTTCATTCTTAAACCGGTGGATGTGAATCAACTCATGGAAGCGATTCAGGAGATGGGTAAGAATCTTCTGCTGCAAATGGAAATAGTTCAAAAAGAAGATGAACGCACCAAGGCTGAAAACGCACGTCTAACCCTCGAAAAACAATATGCTGAGCTTCATCAAAATATGAGAGATGGATCTGTGCGAGCTGATCTTGATGGTAAAATCATAAATTGTAACTTGGCTTTTCAAAAAATATTGGATTACACTGAAAAGGAGTTGTATACCAAAACTACGCGTGATATAACACCTGAAAAATGGCATAGGATTGAAACTGATATTATTCAGAGTGAGGTTTTAAAACAAGGATATTCTCATCTCTACGAAAAAGAGTATATTCGAAAAGACGGTACAATTATTCCTATTGAATGCCGAACATATCTTCAGAAAGATGAACAAGGTGAGAAAATCGGATATTGGGGGATTGTTCGTGATATTTCAAAACGTAAAGAAGCTGATGAAGCATTACGGAAGAGCGAAGAACAATTCAGGGATCTTTTTGAAAATGCCAATGATGTGATCTGGTTATCTGATCTCGAGGGAAAATACTTAATGGTCAACCGGATGTTCGAAGCATTTCTCGGTTATTCAAAGGAGGAACTTGAAGGGAAGCAATCAATATTTACGATCAAGAAAGAGGAGAGAGAAGAGTCAATCAAGAATTATAGAAAAGCTGTCAAAGGCGAATATATCGAATACGAAACGAACGTGATCTGTAAAGACGGCTCTGTTCGCATGTTCTGGCTGAAACTCAGACCAATATATGATAATGGCAAGGTTGTATTTGTGCAGGGTATGGGGCGTGATATTACAGACAGGAAACAGGCAGAAGCAGCACTTGAGGAACAGAAAGTATATTTCGAGCGCCTTTTTGAAAGTGCACCCGAAGCTATTATTGTTGCCGATAATAATGGTTTTATACTTCAAATAAATAATGCTTTTTCCGAATTATTCCAATATACGATTGATGAGATCAAAGGTAAACATATCGATGAACTTATTACCCCCGAGGAGCTCTTGCAGGAAGCAGAGAAATCAACCCAACAGCTGACTCAAGGTATAGATATATCCTTTGAAACAAAACGTATTGCAAAAGATGGAACCATGATCGATGTATCTGTACTCGGAGCACCAATTATTATAGATGGAGAACAGATAGCTGTTTATGGCATATACCGTGATATCGGTGACAGAAAGCGTGCTGAGGATGAACTTAAAGAAAGTTATGAACGGCTACAAAAACTGATCGAGGACACTGTAAATGTGCTTGCAAATGTTGTTGAATTGCGAGATCCCTATACTGCTGGTCACCAGCACAATGTTGCACAGCTTGGCATTGCAATAGCCAAAGAGATGGGTTGCTCTGAGGATATGCTCGAAGGCATCCGCATAGGCGGAACAATGCATGACATCGGCAAGATCAAGGTCCCAATCAGAATATTGAATAAATCAGAAATGCTCACGGACAAAGAGTGGGAGCAAATAAAGAACCATCCGACAGTTGGGTATGAACTTTTGAAGGATCTCGACTTCCCATGGCAGGTCGCAAAGATGGTCCATCAACATCATGAGCGCATCGACGGTTCCGGTTATCCAAATGGCTTGAAAAAGAAAGACATCCTTTTAGAAGCACGAATCCTTGCTGTGGCGGACGTCGTAGAAGCTATGGCAAACGACAGACCGTATCGTCAAAGTCTCGGTCTGGATATAGCCCTCGAAGAAATAATAGACAATAAAGGTTCTCTTTATGATCCTGTGGTAGTCGATCATGCTGTGAAAATACTGAAAAGTGGCAGCTTCGTTTTTAATACAAAACATACATAAAACTGGGAGAAAAGATACTCCCTTTGAACTAATAAATACCCCCAGCAAATTTGACAATTATTTACATTCAAAAAAATTTGATTAATATATAATTTAAAAAACATACGCAGGGAGCACGTATGAAATATATGAAAGTTATTGCTGCACTTGTACTGCTCATGATCTCAATGCAGATATTGTATGCACAAGGAAATGTAGCCACAATTTCAGTTCAACAATCAGAAATTTCCCCGGGAGACAAAGGAGTCATCTCCGTCACGTTCACAATCCCTGAAGGTATGCATCAAAGTTTGCAGGAAGATTACTTCTATATCGAACCAGAAGAAGTTGATGGGATTGAATTCTTGCCAGTTCAATATCCGGACGGTATTGTACATGAAGGTAGTACTGATTATTATGACTCAGTAACACTAACCATGGAATTTATCGTATCCGAAGATACTGTGATCGGGGAGAAGTCATTAACAATATATGCCGGTTATCAGTTCTGTGATGATGCAGGAATGTGTCACTTTCCTGAAGAAGAAGAACTTGTAATGGAACTAATCGTGACTGGTGAAGAAGCTATTCATCCCACACAAGAAGAGCTTACGACAAAGCAAGAGGATCCTAAAGACCAATCAACTGAATCAAAATTCTCCGAATTAAAAATTGATCTCGACAAATTTGTTATGAAGGATATTGCTGCCGGGTACTTAAAAAGTAGTGACTTTATAGCATTCGCAGAAAAAGCAACCACTTCGGATGGTTCATCTGCAAATAGATTTGCTGGAATGAATATCTGGCTTGTATTACTCCTGATAATTATTGGCGGCGTTGCTCTTAATCTCACTCCTTGTGTGCTTCCGATGATGCCAATAACTATTGCGGTGCTTGGAGCAGGTACTCAGGCGGAATCAAAGGGAAAGGGATTTTTGATCGGAGGATTATACGGAATAGGTATGATGCTCGCATATGGTGGGCTTGGTTTGATCGTTGTACTAACCGGCTCTCGCTTTGGCGGTATCAATTCCTCTCCCTGGTTCAATATAGTAATAGCAATTATATTTATCCTTCTTGCTCTGGCAATGTTTGATGTTTTTCCTATAGATTTTACAAGATTTCAATCAGGCAAAGTAGCTAATAAGAAAACTGGAAAAGGTAAATATATTACTGTATTTATTCTAGGAGTAATAGCTGCAGTTCTTGCTGGAGCATGCGTTGCTCCTGTACTAATATCTGTGATCCTTTACTCAGTTACATTATATAGTTCTGGTAATCCTGCAGGATTGCTACTCCCATTCCTTCTGGGAGCAGGTATGGCTTTACCTTGGCCTTTTGTGGGTGCTGGGCTTTCGATTCTTCCTAAACCTGGAAAATGGATGCAGTGGATTAAATATATTTTTGGTATAATTATTATGGTGATTGCTCTGTATTATGGCTATACAGCAATTCATATTTTCTCTTCACAATCTAGAGAAAAAGAATATATTGAAGAGCATCATGCAACCGAAGAAAGTTCTGATCTATACTGGACGCCATCATTAACACAAGGAATGCAAAATGCCTTGGAGGAAGATAAACCAATTCTCATTGATTTTTGGGCAACTTGGTGTAAAAACTGTCTTGCAATGGAAGCAACAACATTCAAAGATGATCGTGTCGAGGAAGTATTGAAAGATTTTGTTCTTGTACGTTATCAAGCAGAGGATTTAAAAAAATCACCAACAAAAGAATTGCTCGATTATTTTGGTGTTCTCGGGCTACCCTCTTATGTCGTTCTTGTACCTAAATAAATTATAAAGGGATAAAAACATGAAAAAAATTACACTCCTCATTCTCGTGACTGTATTGATAGTATCCATGTTTTCCTGCGATAGGTTCTCCCATCATTTTGATCCTGTGCTAACCGAATTTGAACACTTCCTGATGCGCTTCACAGACCATGTAGAGGAAGGTGTTCTCTATGATGATGTTGCATCGATCATGACTTACTATTCGGATACATATCTGAACAACGGAATGGAAAAAGCAGATATGGAGAATTTCTATTCTTCGCTTGCAGATGCTTCACCGGACAGCATTGCGATGGAGATCGAGATATTATCTGAAGCAGAATTAAAGGTGTCATATCAAATAGTAGCTGCAGGTGTTGATACAACCTTTATAGACTATGCTCAAGCTCTACGAGATAGCTTCCTTTTTATCGGCAACCAAATTTCACCACCCGTTCCCCAAAAGGTAGTTGTTGAAATGATTACCGGAACATGGTGTCCGAATTGTCATTATGCAGAAGATGCTCTCAAGCAGTTGAAAGATGAATATGGAGATAAACTATATTATATGGAGTATCACTGGAATGATGTACTCGATATAGGAGCCATCGAAGTGATCCAATACTACGGTATGGATTATTCTGCTCCGCAATCGATGTTTCAGGGTCAGGTTCGTGTAACCGGCGGTGGTGCAGATACATACGCTCAATATCAAAATACGCTTATTACATTCATTGATGTTGACGCTCTGGCAGAATTAAAAGATCTTTCCTATACCATATCAGATACATTATTCGGCGAAATAACTGTTGATAAAACAGATGCTCTCTCATCAGATGATCTTTATCTAAAATTTACACTTGTTGAAAAAGTATCATCAGTTAATGGATATAATGGCAGACCATGCGAGCAAGTGGTCATTACCAAGGGAATGAAGAATATCAGTGCAGAAAACCTTGATTCACCTGTTTCATTCGAACTGGAAATGCCGTCAACTGTTCCCGATGATATTGTCCTGTACGTCTGGCTTCAAACTGTTGCCGATCCATATAATGCTGATACATGCAAAATATATAATGTGATTGAAGAGGATATGTCAGCAGGAAAGGGGAGTGAATAATGAAAAAGACGCTTGTAATCATAATTATTGGAATATTTTTAATCTTATCTCAAGTGAGTGCTGCAGATATATTACCAGAATTTACACTCGAAGATATCAATGGAGATCTGGTCAGTTCAGAGGAATTACTTACTAAAAAAGCTGTTATCATAGATTTCTGGGCAAAATGGTGTAATCCTTGTAAGAAAGCGCTTCCTCATCTTAATGACCTGCAGAAAAAATATGATGATCTTCTCAATGTCGTGTGTATTACGATCGATAAACCTCGTGATAAAGACAAGGCAAAATCCTTTGTTAAATCGAAAGGATATGAATTTATAACCTTGTTCGATGCCAAAAAAAGCGTATCACAACTTCTAAACGTGAATACAATTCCCAGAACATATATCATAAACAACGATGGTGAGTTTGTCTATACCCACGAAGGTTATACGCAGGGTGATGAGTACGAACTTGAAACAGAACTAAGAAAGATCATGTTCAAAGATATCACGATTGCACAGTTGGAAGAGATGTACCCTTCTGAGGAACGTATGGAGCCAACAACATGGGTCGGACCGGATTATCCGGCTGAAGCACATGAAGCTAACATAATCGCAGATGTGATTCTCGATCTGGAAATACTCGAAGACGGCGCAGTTGGTGAACTTTGTGTTGTAAGTATTAACGAAGATGCATCTTATGGCTTTGAGGATGCAGCGATGAATGCTGTTCAGCAATGGGTATTTGAACCCGTCCTTATCGGGGAAGAGCCGATGAAAACAAGACTTCTTTATCCCATACGATTCAGAATTGAAAAATACGAGAGGTAATCATGAAAAGAATAATACTCATACTTTTTATCATTTCAATAACATCAGCTTTATTTGCCGTACAGGATCTACGTATCAGTGGACTGAACGAAGCGATCTATGTGTACAAGAATGCAGAAGACTCTTTAAAAAATTACTTCTCTGATGAGTTCAGTTTTCGTTTTACATATAAGAATTTTACCTTTGGGATGAAGTTTATTGCTGAACTTCCAAAGTATGATGATTATGCGGCAATGGAAGAACTCACCTCTCAGTCGATTTCCTATAGGTGGGATGAAAGATTCCTCGAATATAAGATCGATAATTTCTCTGCTCGTGCAGGAAATTTTGAACAGGTATTCGGATCCGGTATTGCATTGCGAGCATACAGAGACAGAGATTTTAATATCGATACACGTCTTAATGGATTCTCTGCTGAAATATTCCCTAGATCTTTCCAGGCAAAAGCATTATATGCAGCGCTTCCAAACGAAGATAATGTTACAAAGAATGATGTTGTAGCTGGTCTTGATTTTCAGAAAGATATCTTTGAAGCAGTAAAACTTGGCGCTTCATTTGTGAATGTCCGTGAATGGCAGGCAGGAGATAATTATCTCGACAGAAAGATCTTTGCAGCACGAACAAATCTCAATGCAAGCTGGTTTGACCTCAACGCTGAATATGGCTACCTGGATCAATCGGAGGGTATCTCAAAGATCGGTCATGCACTTTACGCAAATCTGAACACGTACTTCAATATTTTCTCTTTTACAGTTGCATACAACAATTATTTAAATTTTGTTTCCCGGCTTAACGATTTACCTATCATTAATCACAGCAATGAACCCATGTATGATTCTCCGATTGGAAAAGATCAACAGGGTGCAATGGGAGAGATCTCATTCCTGCCAAACGACTTCAATGAACTCATATTGAATTATTCAGAAGAATGGAATGATGACTGGTCGATACGGCAGACTGACCTATGGATTGAAGGCATTCATTATTTTGATATGTCGACACTGACTGCCAGTTTTTCACACCTTGAAAGAAAGGATAATAATGTTCAGCACTGGGAAAAAGAAGTAACACCAACTGTCATGTACGATTTCATGATCGGTGAAATGCCAATCTCTATCAAAACTGAACTTCAATATTTTGATAAACACTACCAGCAGGAAAAATCACATCACTGGGAACCTCTTGTTCAGATCGATACAAACATCTTTGATTTCGATGTCTCTGTGATCGCAGAATCTTCCTGCGAAAATTTAAAAGAGATCGGTAAAAAAACACCATGGCTTGGTGCAGAGATCAGTAAGATAGTTCTCAAGAATACCACGCTTCGGTTGTTTGTTGGAAAAGAGAAGGGCGGAAAAGTTTGCCGAAATGGTATTTGCAAATATCGCAAACAGTTTGAGGGTTTACGAGCTGAATTAATTACCACATTTTAGTGGAAGGAGCATATATGAAAAAAATAATAATACTAATAAGCGCACTGATCTTTACTGCCATAAGTCTACATGCAGATCTGAGTATTCATATTCCCTTTGATCCTCAAGTTATCGGACCTGCATACAATGATTCAACGTATAATTATGAATCAGAATATTTCGATGTGGTCAATACTGGTGCAGAGGATGATTTCACTGTGATGGTTGATTATGTCGATATTCCAACCGGTTGGTCGATGATTTGGTGCCATTTGTATCAAGGTGCTGGCGCATGCCATTTACCGGGTTTTCCATGGCATATTACTCTTGGTGCCGGTGACACACTCAAACTTGATTTCACTATAACAGTGTCCTCAGCAGGATCAATGAGTTTTTCCTATAAGTTTACTGCGGCAAGTCTTCCCGTTCCGGTTAATGTAAATTTTGAATACACAACAGGTGTATCGGTTGATGATCCTCAAATCCAGAACCAGATCTCTGTTAAAAATTCACCCAATCCCTTCAGTGGCTCAACAACGATTTCATTTACCTCGCAGAATAACTTCAACAAAATTGCAGATATTACGATTTATAATATCAAAGGTGAAACGATAAAAATCCTCGACATTACCCCAGATATGAACTCAGTCACCTGGGACGGAACAGATCAAAATGGAGAATCTGTTCCAAATGGGGTATATTTTTACTCAACATCTTTTGAAGATGAAACTATAATTACAGATAAATTACTATTACTTAAATAAGGAGATGTAATGCGTTTTAAACTTTCCCTCTTCATTGCAGTGTTGTTGGTCACGAGCGGCTTCTCAGCATTGTATGGAAACCAAGATATACTTACTCCGCAGCTTGAACAAAAATTGCAGCAGAGTGAAACAACAGAACTCATACCCGTCAACATAATAATGAAACAACAATATGATCATCAGGATTTGTTGCAGCAAAGTGCATATTTACCAGAATCTGAAAGAAGAGATTTTGTTATTCAGGAACTGAAATCCTTTAGCGAATACCATCAGCAAGATTTACTCTATGATCTGGAGAACTTCTCTTTCAATAGTATTGTGAAAGATATTACTCCTCTGTGGGTATCAAATGTCATTTCTTGTAAGGCAACTGCCGAAGTTATTTATACCCTTATTAATCGAGATGATATAGATCTGATCGATCATGACGAGATTCGTAACATGCTTATGTTTGAAAAAGGTGAGCCAGCTTTCCCTACGACCCGTGAGATCACGTGGAATGTTACCAAAGTCAAAGCTGATGATGTGTGGGATCTTGGTTATACAGGAAGCGGTGTGACAGTTGCAGTTATCGATACCGGTGTGAACTATAATCATGTCGACCTTGCAGACCACCTCTGGACTGATCCCAGCTATCCCTACCACGGTTGGGATTTCAGATATAATGATAACAATCCTATGGATGATCATGGACATGGAACACATTGTGCAGGTACGGTTGCTGGAGATGGAACTGCTGGGTCACAGACCGGTATGGCACCTGATGCTCAAATTATGTGCCTTAAGGTGCTCGATAACGGTGGTGGGGGTTCCGAATCCGGTGTATGGAATGCCATTCAATTTGCAATTGATAATGGTGCTGATGTTATCAGTATGTCACTCGGATGGCTTCATGCATGGAGTCCAAATAGGATAACCTGGCGAAATACGATGAATACACTGCTTGCTGCTGGCATACCAGCTTCTGTTGCAGCGGGTAATGAGGGTGATCAGCAATATATGTATCCCATTCCGGACAATATCAGGACTCCTGGAGACTGCCCTCCTCCCTGGCTTCATCCGGATCAGACACTCACAGGCGGCATTAGTTCAGTTATTTGTATTGGTGCAACGAATTCCGGTGATGGAATTGCATCCTTCTCAGCACGAGGACCTGTTACATGGGAATACATTTCTGGATTTAATGATTATCCCTATTCTCCGGAAATGGGTTTGATCCGTCCTGATGTTGTTGCCCCTGGACAAAATATCAAATCTCTTGCACATTACAGCAATTACGGGTATGAAAGCGGGTGGAGCGGTACATCGATGGCAACACCCTGTGCTGCTGGCGTCATGGCACTTATGCTCTCAAAAAACAATAACCTAACTCCTGCTGATATCGATCAAATTCTTGAAGAAACTGCTTATCAACTTTCTACCAATAAAAGCAATACATTTGGATCAGGAAGAATCGATGCATTGGAAGCAATCAATCAGGTTCCAGCTCCAAGTCCTATAATGAATTTCTTTCCTACAACTCTTGATTTTGGGAATGTTTTTGTTGGAACCGATTCGACATTGCAGTTCTATATCGAAAATGTTGGCGGTGATACTCTTCGCGGTACGATCTCAACCCCGGACGGATTTACTGTAACTCTCAGGGATTCCGACGATCCTGCAAGAAATGCTCTTAATTATGCTGTTGCAAGCGGTTCATGCCAGGCATTCGATCTTACATTCTGTCCTTCCTGTGCACAGTGTTATGATGGTGAAATTGCGATAAATCAGCAACCATTCTATATGTTTTTCTTAGATGTTTTTGCAGAAGGTTGTACAAATGTCGGAATTGATGAAAATCCTCAAACAAACATGATCGTTTCTCATTATCCAGATCCTGTTGCAACTACATTGACCATACACTATGCACAACATGTTCAGCACATTGATCCTGCCATTTCGATTTATAATGTAAAAGGTGAATTTGTTACACAAGTCCGTGGCAACAATGGAACTGCGCAGCTCGATGTGCAATCTCTCAACACAGGTGTTTATTTTTATCAGATACAAAACACAAATTACTTGAATAAATTCATTATTTTGAGATGATAACATGAACATTTTTAAGCATAAAACATATTTGATCATTTTTCTTCTTGTCATTGCAGTAGTTGTCATTCTCGTAACAGTACCTACAACTCACAAAAAGGGAAAACCGGCAGATCGATGGGTCGAACGACCTCATGGTGAAGCAGTTCTAAAAGAACCTGATGTGCTTCCTAATGAATGGATGGCATATCAACGGGTGTATCCCCATAATAAGATCAAAATCGACAACTATCTCCAGAGTATGGATGAAGCGCAGAAAATGCATGAATCAGCTTCAGCTTATAAATATTCCTGGGAGCTTGTGGGTCCAACCAATATTGGTGGTCGAATTACCGACCTTGCTGTTTGCCCGAGCGACCTTGATAAATTCTATGTTGGAGCTGCATCGGGTGGTGTCTTTAAAACAATCGATGCTGGAAACACATGGGAGAATGTCTTTACACAAGCACCAGTCATATCAATTGGAGCTCTTGCTCTTGATCCTAATGATGAAAATACACTGTATGTTGGAACTGGTGAAGCAAATGCTTCCAGTTACAGCTTCCTGGGTAATGGAATGTATAAATCCACTAATGGTGGTCTTTCCTGGGATCATATCGGATTGGAAGAGTCAGGATACGTCGGTAGGATCATTGTAGATTATAACAATTCCCAGAGAGTCTATGTTGCTGCTTGCGGAAACCTTTTTTCGGCAAACGAACAGCGCGGTGTATTCCGAAGCGAGAATGGTGGACAGACCTGGGAGAGAAAGCTCTTCATTACTGACTCCACAGCGGCAGTCGATCTGGTGCAGCATACTACAAACCCTGATATTCTTTATGCAGCGATGTGGGAGCGCATGAGAGGTTTGACCTACAGACGATCTTTTGGACCAAGTTCAGGGATTTGGAAAACCACAGATGGTGGAGATACCTGGGTCGAGTTAACTTCAGGACTTCCCACCGGCAGCGATGTCGGTAGAATCGGTTTGGCAATCTCAAAATCCAACCCAGATAGACTCTATGCATTTTATGATAGAACGAACCAGGTTGATGTTTTTAAAACCGATAATGGGGGAAATACTTGGATTCCAACAAACGATGGGTCGCTTCAGGGTATCAACAGCACCTTTGGATGGTACTTTGGTCAGATACGAGTTGATCCGAATAATCCAGATATGGTATATGTTATGGGTGTGTATCTTTATCGAACTACGAACGGTGGAAATAACTGGAGTCAAGTTGGTTCAAGTATGCATGTCGATCATCATGCAATGTATATCGATGATGATGTTTTATTCATTCTGGAAGGAAATGATGGGGGATTATACAAGAGCACGACAAACGGAAGCTCATGGACGAAAATCAACAATCTGCCCATGACACAGTTCTATGCTATTGAGATTGATCAGACATATCCCTATCGAATTTATGGCGGAACACAGGATAACAACACCATACGTACGATGACCGGTGCGTTGAACGACTGGGAAGCAATCCTTGGTGGAGATGGTTTTTATTGTCTTGTAGACTACACGAATCCCAACACTATCTTTGCGGAATATCAATGGGGAAATCTCTATAGATCAACAAACGGTGGCTCATATATGAGCTATATTGCTGGTCCAATGTCCGGTGATAGGACGAACTGGTCCTCACCATATGTTATACACCCAACCAATCCTGATATCCTTTATTTTGGAACATACAGAATCTGGAAAACCACGAATGGTGGATCAGGCTGGACTTCGGTAAGTGGAGACCTGACACAGGGTGATGACGGCAGCAGCTACCATACGATCACGACAATTGCAATATCTGAGCTCGATCCAAGCATTATCGTTGCCGGATCTGATGATGGAAGAGTGCATATTTCAACAGATAACTGTTCATCATGGAATGATATTTCTGCCGGATTACCTGACCGTTGGTTCACCCGTGTTGCATGTGATCCTCATGATGTTAATACGATTTATGCAACAGTATCCGGTTTCCGCTGGGATGAAGAAGCTCCGCATGTCTTTAAATCACCAAATTTAGGTCAGGACTGGTACAATATTAGCGGGAATTTACCACAGATACCAGTTAACGTCATTGCTATAGATCCTGACATTCCTAATAAGCTTTTTGTCGGCACTGATTCAGGGGTATTTTTTACTGACAATGGTGGTTTTGAGTGGCACAGTCTTTCTGAAGGTTTGCCAAATGTTCCAGTTGTTGATATTAAAATTTATAATCCAGACAGATTTATGGTGATCGGCACCTATGGCTGTTCTGCATACAAGATCGACCTGGATGAGATCATTGTTAGTACTGATCCTGAACCACAGCAGCAGGTACTTTCACAACTCTATCAGAATTATCCTAATCCTTTCAGTTTAACACACCATACAGAAATGCAAATATCTTTTACTCTTGAGAAACAAGCGCAAGTAGAAATTGCTATCTATAATATCAAAGGGCAGCTGGTTAAGAAACTGATCGACCGGGATATGACTACCGGGGATCATTTCATTCAATGGAACGGAAAAGATGTTAATGGCGTTCCGGTTTCAACTGGAACTTATCTTTATAAATTATCAGTTAATAATCAAGTCAAACAAGTAAAACAATGCACAATAATACAATAAGTAACTTAATTTGGAGTTTATCATGAAAAAATTACTTATACTACTTGCTGGTATCATACTTCTTCCTATGATACTTTCTGCAACACAAATGAACGTGGTCGGGGAAGTATTTACATCCACGTCTTGAGGATACTGTCCATCAGCCCGGGCCGGGTTGAGAGATCTTCAAGCTAATTTCGATAACTTTATTCCGATTTTCTGGCAAAGCACAAGCGGCTACGTGGGGATGCCAAGTCCCAATTACAGCACTCGTGGAGGTATGTACGGTGTCGGCGGTATTCCTCATGCTCGGTTTGGAGGATATATTTCAGAAGTTGGTGGGATTTCTGGTGGTAGTATGTATAATTATTACCTTCCTCATTACAATACACTTAATGCCCTGGATAGTCCATGTGCAATTGACATTACGATGGATGTTACCTCAAAATCGACCATTGATGTTCAGGCTGATGTTGAACTGACTGGAAATATCACTACTACTAACAACAAGATCATTCTTCTACTCACCTATAAATACACTGATGATTATACTTGTGCGGTCGTTGCATATCACGATGAGAATTTTAATCTTACCACAGTAGGTCAGACCGGAAGTTTTTCCTATTCATTTACCTATGATCCGGATTGGGTATTACCGGATTTGAAAGCAGTGGCGATTGTTCAGACTTTTTCAAGCAATTACAAAATACATCAGGCAGCCACCTGTGGGGTGAGCGGTATTTTCTCAATTTTCAGCAGCAATATTCAATCCGGACCGCCGCAATTGGGTGTGCAATTCTACAACGAATCCTATCCTGATACTGGAATTGTATCATATGAATGGGATTTTGACGGAGATGGAACATGGGACAGTACAGAAGAGAATCCCTATCATTTATATGATACGATTGGAACCTATGATGTATCCCTTCGTATTTCTGATGGTGTGGAAACCGCAACCGCTACTGCCGAAGATTACATTACTGTAACAAGCACAGCCGACATAAGCGGAGAACTTTCAGGTATTTGGACTTCGGCATATAGTCCTTATATAATAACGGATGACGCACATCTTGCAGATGAAAACATGCTTGAGATAGAACCGAATGTTGAGGTTCACACGAATAACGGAAGTAAGATAACAATCGAAGGATACTTTTCTGCAATTGGTAATGACAGAGGAAATATTATCTTCACTACTGACAATACATGGAGTGGGCTGTATTTCTTCAATAATGATTACGAGAATGCTCTTGGGTATTCTCAGATAACCGGCTCAGTGGATTGTGCAGTAGATATCTACAATGCTCGTGTTGTTGTTGGGCACAATACGATCTATGAAAACTCGACTACTTCACAAAAAGGTCCGGCGATCAACGTTCGTAATTCTGATGATGTTCTCATTGAATGGAATCTGATCTCAAATAATACAAGCTCAAGTTTGTGTGGGGCAATAAGTTTGGATGATTCGTCCCCGGTGATTGCAAGGAACATCATTGTGAATAATGAAGCTATGTTTGCAGGTGCTTTTAGTATGAAGAATGAATCCTGTCCTGAAATCACCCATAACACTGTTGCTAATAATCTTTCCAACTATACATTTTATCTATTCTCATCATCCAATCCAATTATTGACAATTCTATTTTCAGGCAAACTGGAGATGTCTTTATTAATTTCTCAAGTAATCCAGTTGTTACTTATTCCGACCTGTCTGGCGGTTATGCTGGAACCGGTAATATCAGTGATGATCCTTTGTTTGTTGATCCTACTACTGGAGATGGACCGAGCTTTAATGGTCTTGAAGCAGATTGGAGTCTGCAGGAAACCTCACCATGCATAGACGCTGGAGATCCTACATCACCGCTTGATCCTGATGGAACACGAGCTGATATGGGGGCACTATATTATCACCAGAATATTTCAATCGACGATCCTGAACTACCTGAAATGACGATGCGAAGTTATCCGAATCCTTTTACTGATGAAACAACCATATCATTTTCCTCAAAATCGCATATTCAAGAATTGGAAGATGTAACGATTTATAATATTAAAGGCGAGGTTGTAAAAACACTTGAATTGGAACCATCTGTAACCGGTTATAATACAATCTGGGATGGAAAAGATAATTCAGGAAAGAGCGTTTCAAATGGCATCTATTTCTATACAATCAAAACGGATAATATAGAAACAACACAAAAACTTATTCTGATGAGATAAGATAAAACTAATTAAGCAAATACTATAGAGCAGGAAACATCGTCCTGCTCTTTTTTTATATAAAACCTCTGATTGTCCGAACTGGTGAGGACATCCGAGTGTTTTAATTGGGTAACTCACCAATTTCAACACTCCGATAATCCAGATAAACCGGATACATTCGGAGGTTGAGGAAATGTAATAAATTTGACAAAGAAAGTATAAAATGAGAGTTTACAATAAAAGTAAAGTTGAAGCTGGTATTATATTGGATCGGACGGAAAATTATTATGAATAAATGGAAACAAAGAAAATTTAGACGATTTATTTAACTACAACAATGGAGGATTATAATGAAAAAGATTGTTATGTTTAGCATGATGCTTTTCGTGCTCGTAGGAATGATATGGACTAATGATCTTCAACAGCCCATTAACAATAAGG
>JAFGDR010000056.1 GCA_016932035.1 Candidatus Cloacimonadota bacterium | reverse complement strand
TCTTCAAAGCTGAGCTTTGCAAAAAAATGGATTGAAAATTTCCTGTGCAAAGAAAATAAGTCAAAAATATTATGTTCTTAACTATAAATACAGGTCTTCCATGCCATTCTACAAGAATTTCCCTGCCATCCTTGGTCAGAACGAGATTTTCATTTAATGTAGGTTTCCTCAAAGAAATGATCTCATCAAACACTTTTGAGAGCATGGGACGGTTTGACTCCGGAACAACAGTTGCCAGGTAATCTTTATCCACAACCTCTTCCAGGGTGTACCCGAGAGCCTGGAGCATTGCATTATTCATCATGATGGTCTTGCCTTCGGAGTTGATGGCAACAAAGAAGGTTGGAGAGGTTTGAACGAGGTTTTCGCTGAATTCTTTTTCTTTGCGCAACGCTTCCACAGCCCGCCTACGTTCCGTGATATCTATACACTGGGCAATGGTTGACAGGACGGTTGTTCCATCTTCTTCATAAACATTCGCCAGGTTGCAGAGCATCAGGCGAGTAGCTCCATCTTTGCAGGTAAACGGGATCTCTACAGCTTCCATATATTCACTGTTCAAGGTGCCTTCAATCTTTTTCAGCGATTCTTTTTGCGTTGCTTTAGAAAACAAGATGCAGATTTCCTTACCGTTGACCTCATCAGCAGTATAACCAGTAATATGCTCAAAAGCCTTGTTAACCCGGGTGATCTTAATATCAGGATCCCAGACAATAATTGAGGCATTGGAATGATTGATAAGCTTATTCTGGTACTCCTGACTCCGGTTCAGTGAGTCTATAAGTATTAAATTCCTTAGATGCAGGGCATCCACCAAACGCCCCACAAAAACAAACATTATTCCACGAACCACATTTGACCATATATATGGCATATCCGGGTTCATAAGGTTCGAAATTACCAGCATAAGGGCAAGGAATAAACCAACCACTGCACCCTTACGTGACCACCATAGGCTTGCAAGAATGATTGGTATATAAAAAAGATGCGTAAAGATAACTTCGCTTTTTAAGATAAAATGAAAATAATAGGTGGTTAGTGTACAGATGGATAGCATCAATCCAAGAATGATCATTTTGAAAATACTATGATCATCTAATTTTTTCATGATATTTGTCTCCAGCAGAATTATTTCCAGATGACCCGATTACCACCATATACATCAACTTTGATTTATCAAGAAATCACTAATACCTTATTTTTTGGTTGGTCCAATGCAAGATTTTCAAGCTATGGATCCATTTATTATAATTTCAGATAGTGCACCAGCATTATGAAAATATTTGTCATTTTGTCTATTATCTTCCTTCTACAAACTTATGTTAATATCTATATTCATTATATTATAAATATACCGGGCAATTGAACTTTTTGTTAAAGATAATGTTACGGACGGACCAAAACGCATTTTCCATAGTTGTTCGTAACATGACAATTCATCATTATTTTCCTCCTTTTTTGAATTGCTCTATCTCTTTCTCTAGTTCTGATATTCGTTGTTTGAATTCTAACATTCGGTCTTCCCTTCCCACAAAGAGTGTATTCAGGTGCTCAAGTTCACCATACTTTTCTTTCAGATCTGCTGTGCGCTCTATTACATGTTCAAGGTTATCCGTAAGTTTACGTATCTCATCCTCAGCCCACTTATATTCACTGATATCATGGAATATCTCGACAACAGAAGTTATCGTACCATCACGGTCCCTGATAGGCGAGCAGGTGACTATTAAATTAAGCTGGGTTCCATTTTTTAGAACTATGTCCTTTACCATCGATTTGACTTCGCCGTCCATGAAAGCTTCCTTTGCAGTACAGTCGGAACACGGCTCACCAAGCCATTCAAATGATTCGTAGCATTTTTTTCCAAGAATATCCCCATATTGCTCTACCGCGATCCTGTTTGCCCAGGTGATATTCAAATTATTGTCCATAACAATGATTACATCATTTATGTTGTTCAGGATTGCCTGCTGTTTCTCCTGTAATTCTATAATCTCAGACCTGAATTTTTCCAACTGCTTTTCCAATATGTCTGTATATGACTGCATTTTATCCAGAAGCATCAACCTTTCCTGGTTCAAAACGACAACCAGTACACCAACAATGAGAAACATGGATGCACGTGCCGCATCTGTCCATATGGGCGTCCCAAGATGACTCAAAATGTGTGAAATTAGCAATATCAAGGCAAGAAATACTGCAACTGCAATCCCCTTACGCAACCACCATAGACTTGCAAGAATGATTGGTATATAAAAAAGATGCGTAAAGATAACGTCAGTTTTTAAGAAAAAATGAAAATAATAGATTAAAAGTATGCACGCAATAATAAGTAACCCAACAATAGCAATTTTTGAAGAATCTTTTCTAATAAATTCTTTCATAGCCACTCCCATATTATTAATTCGATCGCACTCAATTCACACTTAGCAGTCCAGGCAAACGGAACCCACATACACCCCGGGATCCCCTATAGCTGCAACTTGTGATCTGTTCACAGCCACATTATGTTATAAGTAGTTACATACTTAATAATATTGTTGATAGTTAAAAACAGTGTAAAAATGATTACGCTTTTTTCACAGTCACCCAGAATACACTTCCCTGTCCTTTTGGGTTATCCTCAACACCAACCCTGCCACCGTGCAGAGAGGTCAATCTTTTGACAATCGCAAGACCAAGACCTGTTCCTTTCACAGCATTATTCTTCACACGCCTGAAACGCTCGAAAAGCATTGATTTATCTTCATCCGATATACCCTCCCCAAAGTCGGTTACAGTTACTTTCCATTCATTGCCAGCATCAACGATGTTCACAATTATCCTGCTCCCTTTTGGACTGTACTTGATAGCATTGCATAAAAGATTTGAAAATACCTCCTCAATTACAGGATTGACATTTGCACAATATTCGCCGTGGACTTCAAACTCAATTGCCATTTTTTTATCCTCAAGATTGGGTCTGAGATTTTCGATCACTCCCTTTAAGAAAAATGCAATATCCCTCTTTTCAAATTCAAGGTCTTCAATAGATGCCAGTTTTGCATAATTGGATGCCCTTTCAATGATGCTGATGAGCTTTTCGTTATTCCTTTCAATTATCTCAAGGTACTGACGTTTATTCTTATTTTCTTCTATATTAAGCAGTATTTCGGTATATCCCTTGACAACCCCGGCAGGATTTAACAGGTCATGATGCATGATATCAGTGAATAGGTCTTTGAGTTCATTCGAATGCTGGAGTTCTTCGGCATATATTTTTAGATCATCCTCAGCCTGCTTGCGTTCAGTGACATTGCGGATCGATTCAATGGCTCCGATCTGGTTTCCACTACTATCTAATAGAGGTGAAGATACAATCCACAAGTCGGCACCTTTTCCTTCATATATATAGGGAACATAATTTTCAGCGTAGAGGATATTCCCCTCCTTTTTCACAAAATTATATTGCTGTTCGGACTCAACTTTAAAATCAAATAAGAGGTCGATTAACATAGGCCTACGTTCTCCATAGAATGGGACAGCATAAGAATAATCGCCTTTTCCGAGAATCTCTTCCTTCTTTATCCCGGTCATTTCTTCAAGGGTGTGGTTCCATGCAATCACTTTCTGTTCAGAATCCAGGACAAATGTGGCATCCGGAAGGAACTCAATGATATCCATTAGCTTCTGGTGAGCAGCAAAGAGTTCTTCCTCTGCCCGTTTGCGCTCTGTGATGTCAATGAGAGAAACAAGAATTCTGGAAAGGCTTTTTTCATGACCCGGGAAAACAGACCAGTGAACCACAACTTCTCGTGGCATCCCACTCAGGGTTTGCACGAATGCATCGGTTTTCATTTGTGTTTCACCGTTCAGAATTGCAACCAGTTCTTTAGAGAACGTCTCATAGGATTGATCTGAAAAAGTCTTCTCTATGTTTTCCAGCAATTCACTTTTGCTACCTGCCTCATGCAGTTCAAGGGCAGCCTGGTTTACATCGAGTATCTTCATCAATCCTGCACACCTGGAAACTACATCCGGGTGCTGCACCAGATACGCTTCGAGGTCATCAATATGCTCGTTCCTAATTAAAGTCTCAATGTAAGTTTTGACACCTGAGAAATCCTCTTCCAGAATCGCCACCGGTATGTTTTCAAACAGATCTCGGAAACGTTTTTCACTTTTTATAAGTTCTTCCTCAGCCCGCTTGCGCTCTGTGATGTCAATGAGAGAAAAAAGTACTCTGGAAAGGGTTTTTTCATGCCCCGGGGATACGGTCCAGTGAATCACAGTTTCTCGTGGCACGCCACCAAGGGTTTGTATGCCCCCATCAGATTCAACCTTAGTCTCACCGTGATAAATCGCCAGTAGCTCTTTACTGAACACCTCATAGGATTTCCTTGTAAGCGTCTTCCCCAGATTTGCTATTAATTCATTTTTGTCACTTGCACCATGCAATTTGATGGCAGCCTGATTTACATCAATGATTTTTACAAGTCCTGAACAGTGTTTTTTTATCTCCGGGTGTTGATCCAGATATGCTTCGAAGTCATCTATATGTTCAGTCCTGATCAAGTTCTCAATGTAGGTCTTGACTTCGGAGAAATCCTTCTCCATGATTGGTATCGGCAAATTCTCAAACAGACTGCGGAAACGTTCTTCGCTTTTCCTGTGAGCTTCTTCTGAACGCTTTCGGTTAATAGCCATCCCGATCACGCCTGACACCATGTGAAGAACATTGATATTGTCTTCACTCCAGTCGCCGGTATTTACCACATTGTCCAGTCCAACATAACCCATGAGCTCTCCTTTGGAATACATGGGAAGAACCAGAAGAGACTTTATGTTCTGCATTTCAAGTGTTTTTTTCTCAGCCGATGCCTCGGGTGGCAGTGAGGAAACATCATTGATCTGAATAGTCTCGTCATTGTAAAGTTTGGCCATCCACCAGTGATACTTGTTGACATTAAGGTTCTGACGCTTCTCTTTCTGGGATTCCACTCCTTCATCGCACCATTCGTGCGTATTGGCCAGTACGGTATTAGTTTCACGGAACAGGAAAACATAACTCCTGCTGGCCCCACATAGCCTGCCAATTTCATCAAGGGCAGCATTAATAGCAGCATCAATGTCAGTGGGGGCAACAAACAAAGAAGAAACAGCAGCTATTGACTTTTCGATTTCAAGCTTTCGTTTGAGAAGCTGCTCTGCATGCTTTTGTTCTGTAATGTCCTGCATTGTTTCCAGAGCCGCAACTAATTCGTTCTTACTGTTGTAGATAGGAGAAGCATCAAAGAGTACGTATCTTTTCTTTCCACCCAGATTTGGAACCCAGTTCTCAGAATGCAGGCCATTGGATACATATGTGGAGCGGACATATCTCTTATCACGTTTTATCTTTTCATCAAGTTCCCTGCTGACAACCACATCTGCAAGGGACGGATTGTCGGATATATAAAATCGGTCAGTGTTAACAATGTCAGATGCGTCAATACCTGTGAGTTCTTCAGAAGCTTTGTTCCAGTGAAGTATCTTATGCTGTGAGTCTATGACAAAAGTCGGAACCGTGGAATAGCGAACCAGACTAGCAGCAAATTCTTTTTGCTCGTGCAGGATTTTCTCAGCCTTCTTGCGTCTGGAAATATCGCGTACTATACATACCATACATTTCTTTTTTTCATGGGTTAAAAATCTGAGGCTCATCTCTACAGGCATGATTGAATTGTCTTTGCGCCTGTACGATCCTTCGATCACCGTATACTTTTTTTCACGGGTTTCATCTACAATTTTATCAAATGACCAGCCTTCCGGTATTTCAGTTTTGATGTCTAAGAGCCTCATATTCAGGAGTTCTTTACGGGTATATCCAAGATCGGTGCAGATTTTTTTATTTACGTCCAGAAAGCAGCCAGTTTGTGGATCTACAATTAATAACCCATCATTTGATTTATCGATCAGGTAACGGAATAATTCCGATGATTCTTCAGTTTTTATAATATTCGTTATATCATAGATTGTCATGGTGGCCTGTGATATTTCACCGGTCGTGTTAAAAATAGGCGTTACAACAATATCATAAAATGATTCAATACCGTTCTCATAACGGCTACGCGTGATCCTTACAGGCGCTTTTGTTGATATTGCCTGCCTGATCAGGCATGTTTTTTGATCACATAAGCCATCTTTCTCAGGAAAAAGATGATAACATGACAATGACTCAGATGCCGGATATTTTCCACCAATATGGGCTTTTGCAGCCTTGTTTGCAAGCACAATTTTGAAGTTACTGGTATCGATCACTACCGTAGGTACACCAATGCTGTCTAAAAGGATCTGTGTGTAATCACTTGACATCAGATTTTTTCCTCGATTCTACGAAGTGCTCAACTTCCCAACAGGACTGTGAAATACTAGAAATTGTATGAAGCAGATATTATATCTTAACTGAGATAAATCTATCCAGTAAGACTTATAATTATCCATTGATTGCCGGCTTTGTTCT
>JAFGDR010000055.1 GCA_016932035.1 Candidatus Cloacimonadota bacterium | reverse complement strand
ATATAACCTTTGTTCATAGGGTTTTGAAGAAAAATGACCGGTTTGAAACTTCGCTGATCGCACGAAAAGAAGAAGGATATTTTCTCGGTAATAACAAAGTTAGTCTTGAAGAAAAAATTGCAGATTCTGATGTACTGATTCTCCATAATCCTGAGACCTTCAATTTCGACACACAATCAGTTGTTCAATCTATCGAGACCTTTGTTTCACGAGGTGGAAACATACTGTATCTTGGAAAGATCGATCCGTCGTTGAGTCACATCCTGCCGATAAAGGAATCAAGATATAAACAGACTGTCCAGACCGTTATCATGCCCACTGCAGCCATGCAGAATTATCAGACCTTTTCTATGAATCGAGATGTGTCCCCCGAATCATTCTGGAATTCACTGCCCCCAATTACTACATATTTCTATGAAAGCAAACCGAGAACTGAAGTCCTTGCACGTGCTGATATTGTATCTGAAAATCCAGTCATTGTATTTTCAAGCTATCTGCAGGGTCACGTGCTGTACTTTTCGGGATATGATTTTTACCGTTGGAAAATGTGGGAAGACATAAAAAAGCCATGGTTTGACCAATTCTTTATCAATATAGGACAATGGCTCTTAAATACAGATGTTTCCCAGAAATTTATGTGTTCGTCTGAAAAGTTGAGTTACATGGAAGGCGAGACGGTAGAGTTTTCTGCACATATCTTTGATGAAAAAATGAATCTTGTGAAAAATCAGGATATAAAGATCAGTATATATCGTGATGATTCACTGGTTCAAGAAAAATTCTTGATCGAAAAGGATAATCATTATTCCATTGAATTTCGTGATCTGGCTTCTGGAAAATATACCTTCTTTGCAGAAGCGATCTTAGGCAGAAAAATTTTCAAAGATACCGGTAGTTTTCTTATTGAAGAACGAACTTTGGAACAGAGCACACAGGGAATTCAGACAGCATATTTGCAATATATCGCATCAAAAACTAAGGGCAAAATGATTGTTGAGAATTCGGATCTTACTCATCTCCTTGAAATTGTACGTAAGAATATGGTTATAAAAACAACACGTGATATCGAATTATGGAAAAAATGGTATCTTGCAGTGATTGCGATATTTCTTGTCGCAACTGAACTCTTTCTCAGAAAGAAGAAAGGATTATTATGATACAAAGCAATTATGCTGATGTCGTAAAAAGAATCAGCCGACCTGCTGGACTTGCTCTGGCTGTTTCAAAATCTAAGGATGGACCGGCAAACATCATCACGCTTGGGTGGTTTATGAGAACTTCGATCAAGCCACCAATGTATGCTATCTCAGTTGGGTTAACGCGGTTTTCACATGAAATTTTATCAGAAAATCGTAATTTCGTTCTTGCAATCCCATCAGTCGAGATGGCAGAACAAACTATGCAATGCGGTTTGACTTCAGGACGAGATATCGATAAGATTAGAGAATTCAACATTAAAACACGTATAGGAAAATTGACGAAAATTCCTCTTCTCGCTGATGCAGTAGCAAACTTCGAGTGCAAAACGATTACGCAGGTTCGAAGTGGAGATCACACTATTTTTGTCGGGGAGGTAAAGTACTCCTGGCAAAATAAGGATGAATCTTTGCAGCATCTGATATCAATTCCTGTTGATGATAACAGATATGTAGAAAGTATTAGAAAAGGCGGCTATGCCTTTGGATATGTAAATAAATAATGGAGAATGATATATGATTCTAGAATATTTAGGAAAAAAACCTCAAGTCGGGAAAGAAGTATTCATCGCAGAGGGTGCTAAGGTAATCGGAGATGTGACACTTGGAGATAATGTAAGCGTATGGTTCAATGCTGTTGTGCGTGGAGATGTGAACTATATTAAAATAGGAAATAATACCAACATACAGGACAATTGCGTTCTGCATGTAACAACACATACAGCTCCTTTAAATATTGGAAAGAATGTCATCGTGGGACATAATGTCATTTTGCACGGGTGCACTATCGAGGATAACTGTTTGATCGGGAGTGGAGCTATCATCTGGGATGGTGCTGTGATCGGTGAGGGCTCGATCGTTGGTGCAGGAGCCGTCGTCCTAGAAGGTTTTAATGCCCCTCCTCATTCACTTATAATCGGTACACCTGCAAAGATTAAGCGGGAAGTTCCTGAAGAACAATATAAAAAAATCAGCGTTGCTGCAGACCATTATGCGCAATATGCACAAAATTATTTAAAGGATAGAAAATAGAATGGAAGAACATTCAGTTGCTATCATCGGTGGAGGACCAGGGGGATATGCAGCAGCAATTCGGCTTCAGCAATATGGAATAGACGCAGTTGTGTTTGAGAAAGACCGTCTTGGAGGAGTGTGTCTTAACTGGGGATGCATCCCCACCAAAGCTCTGGTAAAAGTTGCCGACCTGTTCTCCGAGCTCCATCATGTAGAAGAATTCGGTCTCGCACTTGAAAATCCGTCATTAGATTATGAAAAGATATACGAGCGAAAGAACCAGGTTGTAGAGAAACTGGTTTCCGGACTCGAGTTCCTGTTTAAAAAAAGGCAAATACACGTCATTAAGGACACTGTTACGTCAATTGAGAAGAAAGGTGATTCCTATAGTATATCGACTGAAAACAGCTCAACACACGTATCGTTTGTGATCATTGCTACCGGTTCAAAACCAAAGGAACTTCCAACGTTCAAGATCGATGGAACGAATATACTCTCATCAAAAGATATTTTGAAACTGCAGCAACTCCCGAAGCGGCTCAGCATTGTAGGTGGCGGTGTAATTGGTTGTGAGTTTGCTTCTATTTTTGCTCAACTTGGTGTGGAAGTACAGATCGTTGAATTCCTTCCACAGCTTATCAGTACTGAAGATGAGGAGATCTCAAAACGGCTTGCAATGGCTTTGAAGAAATCAGGAATCAAAATACATCTCAACACTGCTGTTGAAGCCTGGAAAAAAGAAAATAGTGAGTTAGTCCTTAATCTTTCAAGCGGTAAAGAAATTGCAACTGATAAAGTTCTTCTGAGTGTCGGCAGAATGCCTGTTATCGATATCAAGTGCGAAAATTTTGATATCGCAATAGAACGAAATGCAATCATCATTAATGATAGATTCGAAACCAATAATAGAAATCTTTTTGCAATAGGGGACGTGACTGCAAAAATGATGCTCGCACATACAGCTAGCAAGCAGGGACTTCTTACTGCGGAGATCATAAAAAACAAGATCGAAAAAACTGACGTAAAAACCGATGTACTTTGTTATGAAAACATCCCAAGATGCACTTTTACAAATCCTGAGATCGGGTCTGTCGGGCTCACTGAGGTACAGGCGAAAGAGAAATATAAGGACATATTAATCGGGAAATTTCCCTTCTCTGCGAATGGAAAAGCGCTTGGATTAGGCGAAACGTTTGGTTTTGTAAAAACCATTGCAGATAACAAAAGTAAGAAGATAATCGGTATGCATATTATCGGTCCGGAAGCGACAGAACTTATTGCTGAGGGTGGTATTATTGTTCAAAGCGGCATGACGATCGAAGATGCAGTGAAAATTGTATATGCACATCCCACGCTTTCTGAAGCTGTTATTGAATCCATCGAAGACCTTGAGAAAATGTCGATCCATAGTATGTAATGTATAACGCAAAAAAATAGAATTATTACCTCGTTACCAATTTCAACTTAGGAACGAGTATATATCCTGTTCTCTCACAACGTTATCAAAACAGGCTCGATGAGCTCGAACGCTTTCTCTTTATCCTCTTCATAAACCAAGATCTGAATGTAACTCTTTTTACTCGAATATTCAAAAAAAGTACCTAACGAAAGTCCTTTTCTGCGATAGGTGTAGGGAATATTATTTTCATCAAGTATCTCGACAATTGCCTCGAATTGCATGGTATTGTGAGCTTTGCACAATTCAACAATATCTTCTGAATTCTGTATTCTGTCTTCCGGCTTCTGTTTATCACTCATCATCAATCTCAAATTCTATATCATGAATGATCCGTTTCACCCGAACCTTAAGCTTCTGACATAACACAAATCTCTGTTTACTCCTCTTACCGACGACCATATAATGTTTTGGATCAAACTCAAAGAAATCACGACCAAGAGCAGAAAGAGGAATATATCCTTCAATTGGATAGGAATCCAGCTCTACATAGATATTTCTTTTATTGAAATTCACGATCAGTGCTCCGAAAATCTTACCCATATTCTCTCTCATGAAACGATTCTTTTTCAACTCACCGAGACTACGCTCAGCATTCATTGCTCGTACTTCCATTTCAGAAGAATGATCGGCATACATTTTTATTTCACCCAGTGTAAATCTTTTAGTCGTCCACTCAAAAACATACTGCTTTATAAGATGATGCACAATGAGATCAGGGAAACGGCGGATAGGGGAGGTGAAGTGAGTATAGGACTTCAATGCAAGCCCGAAATGCCCGACATTCCGATATGAGTACTTCGCTTTCATTAAGCTTCTGAGAAGCAGGTAATCATACACACGATGCTGATTCTCGTCCTTAAGAGATTGCAAAAATTGCTTAATGGTCATGCTCACATCTTTATGATTTATGTTAAAAGGAAATCCGTATGCTTTGATCGTTCGAGCAAATTCTGCAATTTTATCCAGGCTTGGAGATTCATGGATCCTAAAAATACCGGCACTACATTTACGTGCGATCAACTTTGCCATCAACTCATTTGCTGCAAGCATGAACTCTTCAATAAGGAGATGGCTTTCCGTTTGATGAGTTCGCAGAATATCAACAGGACAACCTTGTTCATCAAAGATGAATTCCGAATCCGGCAGATCAAAATCAAGGCTTCCTCTTGCATATCGTTCTTTGGTGAGACGCTTCGCTAATGGTCGCATCGCTAATATGATCTCTTTCACTTCCTCTTTTATCTCAGCATTTTCGCCCTGTTCAAAAAGTACATCGACCTGTTCATATGAAAGTCTCTGGTCACTTCGGATCACCGAAGGGTATACACTTGAACCCAGCGCTTTGAAGTTATTATCATAATCGATGATAACTGTCATTGTTAAACGGTCAACATCCGGTTGCAGGCTGCATAGTTCATTACTTAACTTAAAGGGAAGCATAGGGATAACATTCTGTAAAAGGTAGATGCTTGTCCCTCTTTCAAGCGCTGCCCTGAATATTTCCGAATCTGCTTTCACATAGTGAGATACATCTGCAATATGAACGTAGAGTTTTATGGTTCCGTTCTCGGTCCTCTCAAAAGAGATGGCATCGTCAAAATCTTTTGCGGTTTTGGGATCTATCGTACATGTAATGAGATTTCTAAAATCTTTTCTTCGTGAAATTTCATCAGCAGAAATGGTGTCTGGTAATGCCTGAACTTCCTGCATGACTTCATCTGAAAATGTGGTTGGAAGCCCATACTCTTTTACGATTGCTATATAATCGATATTTGGATCTTCAAGTGAACCCAACACTTCGATTACTTTACCTTGTGGCAATATCTGTTGAGATCGATTGCCCCAATCAGTGATCTCGATTACGAGCTTCTTGCCAGTTAATAACGTGAAATCTCCGACATCAACAAGCTGGACTTCAGTATCGATTTTCGGATTATCAGATACAAAGAATACATGTGCATCCTGCTTAAAAGCTGAACCAACGAGTGTACTGTTCTTTCTTTCAATTACTTTTACGATCTTCCCGACAGGTCCCTGTTTTGAATCTTTCAGCACAATATATTCGACAATATCATGATGATAAGCATCAAGACAATTCTCTTCATATACTTTTACATCTCCATGTTCGGTTTCGACAAAACCAAATGGATAGTTCTTGGCAAGCGCAGATGCATCAAAGGTCCCAATATATGTTTTTCGTTTTGATAGTGCTCCATATGCTCTTTTCTGACGAATCAGCACACCATCGGACTCTAAGTGCCTTAATATATTTTTGATTTTTCTGTAATTTTTCTTTTTTACGTTGAATATCTTGGCGATCTTAGGGACAGACAACTGCCTATCTGGATGACGTTTAATGTAATCTTTTATCTCTTGCTCAAGATCTATTTGCGGCATTAATATTTATTTCCAATTTTTTCATTAAAAAATGCCATAATTTCTTCTCGTTCTTCCTGATTTTTTGAAAATCGTATAGACTGACCTCTAAATCTATCCAAGCCCCGAGGACGGCTAAAAGTACCGAGCATTACTCCTTTTTTATCTGCATAAAAGCACTTGAATTCGTTGTATTTTCTTTGTCTTTTAAAAACCAGGACTTTCACAAAGACATGGTCATCATACAAGTCATAATATGTTGGAACAAAATATGAGAAAAGAGACGAGAAGAGAAATACAAGTGAAAGCAAAACCCAGAAAAAATTTATGGTTACCGAGTGAACAAATATGGCAACAAGAGCAAAGAAAGCAATCACAAGTACGGACGATAGGGGAGTTTCTACAAAAGGAAATGAAATCCAATGATATAGTGGTTTTTTATTCGACATTGAGCGCTTGCTCCTTGCATTTTTCGATCTCTTCTTTTATGTTGATAATATCCGGAAATATTGTTGCATTATGATATTTTGCCGAAATCGTACTGATCTCACGCTGCATTTCCTGTATCATGAATAACATGGAAAGTCCAATTGGTTTGCCATTTACGTTAATTAGATTACGCAATTTCTTCAAATGACTCTTCAAACGTACAATTTCTTCTGTTATATCTGATTTATCAATGTAATAGTTGATTTCAGATAAAAGCTTCTCTTCATTGAATTTGGATAGATTTATATCATCCTCACTTGTAATATCTCTGCAAATATTCTGAACTTTAACTTTCAGTTCCTGTAAATATTCCGGAATAGAATGTTCTATTGTGTTCAGAGATACTTCGATCTGATTGATCGATGTGATAAAAAATTCTTCTAAATGATTACCTTCTGCCTTTCTCTCTTTTATCAGATGTTCAAGGGCAGAATTCAGTGTATCAAACAACAGTTTTTGGAATTCATCGTTAAGATAAAATGGATCGATGAGGGAGCTTTCCATTTTTTGAATTGTCATCAGATCGGATAATGAAACAGCAGCCTCGATTCCCGTTTTTGACTTCAATTCAACTAATGTTTTAAGTAATTTCTTTATATTTTCATCTTCCATATCAATATTTGCTACACTATTTCGTGAATCTTTTAATGATACGATTACGTTTATTCCACCTCTTTTAATAAATTTTGGGATAAACTGTTCGATCTTATACGATAAATATTCAGGGAACTCATAAGGGAGTTTTGTTCGTATATTGAGATATTTATCATTTAATGATTTTAAACTCACCCGAAGATAAATATCATTCTTGTTATATTCCGCTACTCCAAATCCAGTCATACTATTCATAGAATATTCCTTAATACATATAGTTTGATAGAACAGAGACTTCTTTGATTAATATGTCAAGAAATTACGTATAGGGAAGAAGTCCCCATAACTCCCGACCCTTAAACCAATTCTCGAAATATCTTCAAGTTTACATAATATACATTATCAGACATTGTATCTGATAGTATACGTTATGTAAATATCACGATTTTAGGAAATCTTCGTTCGTATTTCAATTTTATAAAATACCCAACATTAAAATTTAGTTTTTTTTGTTATTGTTTTGATTTATTTTAATCTCTTCTCGTAACGAATTATTTTTCCTGAGTCATATATGACTCATCAGACTGTTGACAAAGTCCTGATGATTTCAGGGCTTTGTTTTATTATATATACTACGATCATATTTGACACTCCGATCACATTCACTTTATATTACGTTAAAAAGATAGGTGATAATACTAATGATAAAACGCACAGAGGTAGTACAGAACACCATGGAGTTTGTTTGTATAGAGAATCTGGTTCCTGAGGATCATATTCTACGTAAAGTAACCAAGCATATTGATTTCAGTTTTGTAAGAGACCGTATGGAGCCATTATATTGTCTGGATAATGGACGACCGGCTATTGATCCTGTGATATTATTTAAAATGCTTTTCATAGGTTATTTTTTTGGGATTCGATCAGAGCGTCAGTTGGTTAAGGATATCCAAGTAAATGTAGCCTACCGATGGTTTTTAGGTTATGGACTGCAAGATAAGATACCCCATTCCAGCACGATCAGTCAAAATCGGCGTCGGCGTTTTGACGGGAGTGATGTCTTTCGTGAGATGTTTGAAGATGTGGTATTGCTTGCTTTGAAGAAAGGATTCATAGAAGGTACAACGCTTTTCACTGATTCTACTCATTTGAAAGCCAATGCCAATAAGAATAAGTTCAATAAGAAGGTAGTATCAAAGAACACGAAAGCGTACATGGAAGATTTGGAAAGAAGCATAGAAGAGGATCGTGCCGATCATGGCAAGAAGCCATTATCGAAGAAGGAGCTATCACCGGATTCAGAGAAGAAGGAGATCAAAGAGAGTAAAACTGATCCCGATAGTGGATTTATGCATCGTGATGGCAAGCCACAAGGATTCTTCTACCTTGATCATCGCACGACTGATAACACACACAACATGATTACCGACGTATATGTGACACCAGCTAATATATATGATAGTCTTGTATATCTTGAGAGATTGGATTTTCAAAGGGAAAGGTTTGGATTTGATGTTAATGAAGTAGGGTTGGATGCAGGTTACAATACACCCGATATATGTCATGGATTAGCAGAGCGAGAGATATTTGGCGTAGTAGGTTACAGAAGTCCCGGAGGTCTTAAGGGTCGTTTTCGTAAGAATCGTTTTAAATATGACAAAGAACAAGACTGTTATATTTGTCCTGAAGGTAACGTTTTAAGGTATCGCACAACCAATCGAAGTGGATATCGTGAATACAGCTCTGATCCTAAGATATGTAGCAATTGTCCTAAACTACTACAATGTACTCAAAGTCGTAACCATCAGAAAGTGATTACCCGTCATGTCTGGGGAGATGATCATGACCGTATTAATTCGAACAGATATACCGAGAGAGGAAAATATATAAAACGAAGGCGGTCAGAGACGGTTGAGCGAAGCTTTGCAGATGCGAAGCAGCTTCATGGTTATCGGTATGCCAGGTTTAGAGGAAAAAGCAAAGTTGAAGAACAATGTTTGATGACAGCTCTTGTTCAAAATATCAAGAAATTGGTGAAGTTGGTAGAATATATAGACCCCAGTCATCTCTTCTCATCTTTTTATCAAAAAGTTTACCAAATATTCAACTATTTGAAGCACATTTATGCATAATTGAACCTGAGATACAAATCTCTATAAACATAACGATAAAATCCTAACATATAGTACAAACCCCAATTCTCATGAACCAGGGTTTGTAAGCAAGCTGCTGAGTCATATATGACTCATTTATTTTTTATTTGCGCTTCATTTATTTATTTTATTTGAAAAGTTTACATAATTTTTTTTTAAATACAATTTATAAGTAAATTTTTAATTAATCAAGTACTAAAAACTTTTTGAATTCTCTTGATCCAGATTCTGAAATTATTGAGTAGAAATACAATCCAGATGAAATTTGTCTTCCATGCTCATCCTTT
>JAFGDR010000054.1 GCA_016932035.1 Candidatus Cloacimonadota bacterium | reverse complement strand
TTATTAAAAAATAACATTGAGCAATAAACTAACTGAGAATGTTTTTTTTAAATTTTTTTTATTGACAATAATGATATTGAACATATATATAATATGCATGAAAAATCATTCAGAGTTATTATATAGAATATTCAAAGAAGATGCTGAAATAGAGGGAATGAATATGAGAACATTTTACCACAAACGAAGAAATGGACTATACCCTTTCCGTTCAACTGATGGAAAGGTTCACTGGTTAAAGAATAATGAATTCAGAATTGTAGCAGTTCTAAAACGGTTAGAACCAAAAAAAATAGTTAAAAAAGAAAAGCATATTAAACATTCTTCAAGACATCATCATAAATCTAAACCTAAATTAGAATCTGTTACAATTGTCTTGTTTTCTGTTTTTGGAATAATATTGTTCTTTGGAATACTGAAGATCGTTCAGCTCTTGATTGGTTTATTTTAGATAAAAAATTACTATTATACCATGAAATGATTACAACCTTGGTAATATTTTAACTATTGATTTTTCATATAGTTTTAGCAATATATATTAATCTTAATCATCTACTTTTGATATAACGATTCTCCATCCAGTCGATGGTGCGGTCGACCATGTTGCGTTCCATTGATTGCCTTCACTGGTATAGGAAATTTCTCCTGAATCAGTTATAAATATATGTTTTAAATCCTTGCTGATATGTTCAATATTCTGACCAATCCACTCGTCATCAGAATGAAGGGCAATGATGCCTTCCGGTGACACGGCAAAGAATTTGTAGGGCATACCGAGTGGAAAGGTATTTTGTACTTCTTCGTTGATATTCTGCATATAGATTGAAGTGCCAAGTGCTCCAATGACTTTACCTTTTTTAAAAATAGGAGATGCGACAACAGCTACCGGTTTACCAGTTGATTTACTCACAACAATAGATCCATGAACAGGATTTCCTGCGATCAAATCTGGAAAATATGAACGGTCTTTAAGATTTTTGCTGGTGAGATCATCGACTGTTGTATAATATGAGCCATCAGGAAGAAGATACCATATACGACCGGATGGTTCTGCCTGCTCCTGTTCCATAAGGAGTGTTTTCATCTTTTTCCATTTTCCAGATAAAACCTCATTGGTTAGTGTCAGCAGATGTAGTGATGAGAGGAAGCCCTCAATACGGTAATCGATAAATCCAGCAAGCAGTTTCACAGCAGAAGGAATGCTGATGCCATTCTTAGGTATTTTAGTTTGTATATTTTTTTCAACCGAACCACCCCATTTCTGGTTGATCTTATTAAAGGTTCCATCCCGTTTGATTTCATCGAGAACATTTTGCCATTCTTGAACAACATTTACTGGAATAGCTTTACTGAATGCAACATAAAGTGGTGTTTTCCTTACTGAATAAACAGCAACCATCTTTGAAGGATCAACTCCTGCCTGCTGTGCCATCTTTAACATGGTATTATTACTTCCAAGTACAGCTGCTACATCACCGTTAGCAAGTGCCCTATAGCATTCAGCATCACTTGGATAGAGTTTTAGGTTCTTCACATTATTTTTTTCAAGAAGTTGATGACGAGCATCATCCTTCACCACGGCAATCGCTGAGAGTGATTTTGCATCTTCAAGACTGCGAATCACAATATCCGATCCCTTCACTGTATAAAAAAGTATCTCATCAGATGCTATGGGACCTACCCATTGGAAAAGATTCTCTCTCTCATCAGTTCTGAACGTCGAATAGAGTGCCACATCAGATTCTTTCAGAGCTCTTTCATAACCAACATTCCAAGGCATCAGTTGAATCTCAATATCAAGTCCAAGACGTGACAAAATCTCTTGAACAACCTCAGTTGATTGACCCGTGATCGTGCCGTCAGCTGATCTGAAATTAAACGGTGCAAGGTCTTCGGTTATTATCTGCAAATCAATTTGTTCTGTTTCAGCACAGTAACAATGTGTGTTATTCAAACCAATAAGGATGAATAATAGAACTGCTACCCATAAAACAACATTGTTCCAAAATTTTTTCATTTTTACTCCATTCTATAAATAATAATTAATACTGAAATGAATTTTATAAATAGTAAAATGCTCATTAATATTGGATTGTTGATTGCTATGGTATGAATAATCTGTCAAATTTTTCTAAATTATGAAGAGTTGAATATAATAAATTCGTAACAGTATTTATCAAATATGAAATGTGTTGCAAGCAATTTTTCTTTGAAGCATTTCTTCAGAGATGTTCATTGCATTTATAATTATTGAAATTACATCAATCTATTTATATCATTCCGTAAAGTATCACATGCCTTGCGAGCAGCATCATCAAAATTCTTTTCATCTGCCTTGCTGTAAGAAAAAATAATATCCCGCGAAGAATTAATAAGTATATTTGGATGAGTTTTACTGGTCGTATATTTCATAACTTTTTCAAGGTTGCCGCCCTGTGCACCGATGCCGGGAATAAGGAATATTGAATGAGGAAGCATTCCTCTGATCGTGCTCATCTCCTCATCATTTGTAGCACCAACAACTGCACCAAGCATATCCTGATCCCATTCCCCTATTTTCTCACATATACCCTCATACAATAGATATTCCGAATTCAGAAAATCAGTATTCGAAGGATTTGAGGTGAGTACAAGAAGGAAGAGATATTTATCTTCATATTTTTCAAATGGATCGACGACATCATATCCCATCAAAGGATTTACGGTAAGAGCATCGACATCGAATAGATCAAAATATGCTTTCGCATAATGCTTCATCGTATTACCAATATCCCCAATTTTCACATCGAGAATGATTGGGATGTCATCAGGAATATAGGAAATGGTTTTCTGTAAGGACTCGATACCCTTGATTCCCTGAGAAATGTAAAAAGCAAAATTTGGTTTGTATGCTCCAACAATATCTTTTGTCGAATCGATAATACGTTTATTGAATTCCCACTGAGGAAGATCATATTCATCTTTTAAAAATCCGGGAATCTTTTCAATATCCGAATCCAATCCCACACACACAAGTGAATTATTCTTTTGAACTATTTTATAATATTTTTCTTTGAATTTCATAGGATATTCCTTTTATTCTTTTATGATGAGTACTTCATCCTTGCCGTCAATCTCCTTCAAGCTTACATTCACAGCTTCGTCTTTGGCAGTTGGTAGATGCTTTCCAACAAAATCCGCCTGTATTGGCAGTTCTCTATGACCTCTGTCTATAATAACGAGAAACTGGATCGATTCCGGACGTCCATAATCGAGAATGGCATTCAATGCAGCCCTGGCTGTTCTTCCTGTATTGAGCACATCGTCAACCAACAGTATGTTCTTACCCTCAATGTCAAAATTAAGGATCGAATCTTGTATGACCGGTTGATGGTCGATATATGCAAGGTCGTCACGGTAGAGGGTGATGTCGAGAGCACCGACTCTAATTCGAGTGTTCTCAAACTTCTCGATATATCCTGCGATCCTCTGTGCAATCGGAACTCCTCGCGTATGAATACCAACGATATAGAGATTTTCACATCCCTTATTTTTTTCTATGACCTCGTTTGCTAAGCGCTTGAGAATGCGCTCCATCTCTTTGTCATCTAATATTTTTTTTGTTATACTCATGGTTATCCTTTTGTTTGTATGGAACCGATAAGGTCCTGATATTTCATATCATTACGCACGCAATAATCCTCGATTCCTTTAATGATCTCCAGTGTACAGAGAGGGTTTACGAAATTATATGTACCGACTGCAACAGCCGAAGCTCCGGCAATGATAAATTCCAATGCATCATCAGAATTGGTAATGCCACCCATTGCGAGTATGGGAATACTCACAGCTTGGGCAACTTTATATACATTTTGTAAAGCAATCGGTTTGATCGCTGGTCCGGAATATCCCCCAATAATACTGTGAAGTTTTGGTCTTTTTGTTCTCACTTCGACTGCCATGCCATAAAGTGTATTGATCATAGCTAATCCGTCTGCGCCTGCTCTCTCTGCCTGTACTGCAATATCAGTTATTAAAGTTACATTAGGTGTAAGTTTGATGATCAGTGTTTTTTCAGTTGCTTTTCTTAATTGTGATGTCAACTCAAAAACAACTTCCGGATCAGTGCCGAATGCGATACCTTCGTTCTCTACATTCGGACATGAAACATTGATCTCGTATGCATCGACACCAGATTGAACATTGAGCTTCTCTATCATATTAATAAATTCCTTAATTGAAGATGCAGATACACTCACGATCAGGTTAGTATGAAATTTTCTGTATTGAGGAAGATCGGTTCTTATAAATTCATCCAAACCTGGATTCTGTAATCCAATCGAGTTAAGAAGCCCTGCTTCTGTTTCAACGATCCTCTGCGGCTCATTTCCTTCTTTTGGTAAGGGTGTGATTGTTTTTGTGGTTAGCGCACCTAGTTGGGAAAGATCGAAAAGATCGGCATATTCAAGTCCGAATGTACCCGACGCAACAGTTACAGGATTTTTCCATTTCATCTTTCCAAACTCGATCTCACATTTATGCATCCCAAACAACCTCTGCACCATAAAAGACAGGTCCGTCATTACATACTTTTTTGTATACAATGCTGTCATTCTCTTTTATTTTGATCACACATCCGCAGCATGCACCGACTCCACATGCCATAACCCGTTCCATCGAAACATAGATAGGAATATCTCGCTTTGAACACATTATGGTAAGTGTCTTCATCATGGGTTCGGGTCCGCAGGCATAGACAATATCGATGTGTGTTGAATCCAGATATTTCTCCACATATTCTGTTACAAATCCGGTATGTCCGAACGTTCCATCATCAGTACAATTCTCAACAGAATCACAGAACACATCATTGCTGCTTCGTCCTCCATGATAGAAATGGACTTCATTCCCTGCTTCCTTCAGCTTATGTTCAAGAAAAGGCATAGGCGCAAATCCGATCCCACCACTTGCAAGAAGTACCTTCTTACCACTCACTAACGGAAAGCCATTTCCGAGTGGTCCAAGCAGCTGAATATCTTGCCCTGTACTGAGATGGGATAATTTCATAGTGGCTTCACCAATAATTTTGACAAGAAATTCAAGTTCATCGTTATCAACTTTATACACGCTGAAAGGACGAGGAAGTAATGGTATTCTCGATGCGGGATCTTTCACTTGGAAAAAATGTCCTGGTTTAATCTTCTGTGTGAGTTCTTTATCTCGTACTCCAAGCACAAAATAATCTTTATTGATATGCTCGATCTTCAGGACAGGCAATTTCTTGAAATGCATTACACTTTCCAAGTGAACTTTCCGTCACACATCGTGTAATAGATCTTACCCCACATATTCATACCGATGAACGGACTATTCTTCGATTTTGAAAGGATTTCACTCTCATCGAAGGTAAAGGACTCGTCTAAATTGAACACATTTAAATCAGCCGCTGCACCTTCTTTGAGTTCACCAACTTCTTTATTTATGATGTTTGCAGGTTTGGACGTCATTCTATCAATAAGCTCTTCAAGTTTTATGAGATCGGTTTTCACAAAAGTAGTATAAAGCACGGGGAATGCACTTTCAAAGCCGATCACACCAAAGGGTGCTTTCATGAATTCCAGTTCTTTTTCATAATCGGAATGAGGTGCATGATCTGTTGCAATAACATCGATCGTTCCGTCGAGTAGACCTTCCAGTAATGACTTTCTGTCCTCTTCTGATCGTAAAGGAGGCTTCATTTTCGTATTCGTATCAAAGCCATCACAGGCATTTTCATTCAGCACTAGATGGTGAGGAGTAACTTCTGCGGTTACTTTGATCCCGTCTTTCTTTGCCTGTCGGATAAGTTCAACCGTTCTTTTAGTGGAAGCGTGTGCAATATGCACTCGTGAGCCGGTCACGTCAGCGAGCATGATGTCCCTGCTGACCATGCTTTCTTCTGCAAGCGTTGGTATGCCTGGCAGTCCGAGTTTTGTAGACATATATCCGTAATTTACCTGCCCGTCACCGGATAAAGAATAATCTTCCGAATGACAGATCATCGGAATATCATAGATGGATGCATAACGCATCACATTAAGCTGTAGTTTTGCAACCTGAATGCAATTGCCATCATCACTCAGTCCAACCACGCCGCCTTTAACAAGGGTTGCTATATTCGCAATTTCCTTACCTTCGATGCCTTTTGACATCGCACCGATCACGAATATCTTGGTCTTGCCCACATCCCGGGCTTTTCTCATGATATAGTCGAGTGTAGAAAGATTGTCTATTGCCGGTTTGGTATTCGGCATACAGCAGATGCTCGTAAAACCGCCCTTTGCTGCGGACGCTGCCCCACTTGCGATATCTTCTTTATATGTATAACCGGGCTCACGAAGATGGCAGTGCATATCGACAAATCCGGGGAAAATATGCATTCCCGCACAGTCGATCACTTCAGCATTTTTCTCGTCGATTGAAGGAGCTATCTTTTTTATGACCTTCTTCTCGATCAACACATCAGCTTTTATAATCTTTTTGTCATTCGAAAGGTAAACCATTCCGTTCTTTAAGAGTATCATGCGACCTCCCTTCCGGGTTTCCCGCCAAGGATCAGGAACAGCAGTGCCATACGTACTGCCACGCCGTTCGCTACCTGTTCGATAATAATACTGTGTTCGCTGTCTGCCACTTCTGGAAGGATTTCGACTCCCCTGTTCATCGGACCCGGATGCATCACCAGCACGTCATCTTTTGCATATTCAAGCATCTTATTGCTGAGACCATATCTGCTCGTATATTCTCCAAGACTTGGAAAGAGTCCTTCTGTCTGACGCTCAAGCTGCATACGAAGTCCCATAACCACATCAGCATCTTTTATTGCTGTTTTCAGGTCATATTCGCATTGGACGCCATACACTTCTTCGATCTTAGGCGGCATTAACGTTCTTGGTCCGCATACCACGACATTCGCACCCATTTTTTTCATGCCGATCAGGTTTGAACGAACCACGCGTGAATGCAGGATGTCACCGATTATTGCGATCCTCAATCCTTTGAGTGAACCTCGCTTCTCCCAGATACTGAACATATCCAAAAGTGCTTGTGTGGGATGTGCATGTCGTCCGTCCCCTGCATTAAGAACAGGTTTTTGGGAGTATTTATGCACAAGTTGTGGAACGCCAGGGCAGCTATGACGAACCACGTACAGATCCATACCCATTGCATTGAGCGTGTACACTGTATCCTGAATGCTTTCACCCTTTTTCATTGCTGAACCTGCTGTAGTGAAACTCACCACATCAGCGCTCAGGCGTTTGGCAGCCAGTTCAAAAGATATTCTGGTTCGCGTACTGTCCTCAAAAAAGAGTGTCGCAACTGTTTTTCCTCGCAGAGTTGGGATTTTCTTGTAGTCCCGGCTATTGATCTCTTTCATTACTTTGGCAGTTTCAAAAATGGTCTCGATCTCTTCTACAGTATAAACATCGAGATCAAACAGATTCCTGCCAGCGAGATTGAGCGTATGCTTCATACACTTCTCCTACTTTTTGATAAAAAAAAAGTCACCCTTCGACAAGCTCAGGATGACCAGATTGATAGCTTTTAATAGAGAAAACAGCTCCTTCGTTGTAAAATCTGATTTTACAATAATCTTTCGGACTATGCTGTCTTCTTGTTATTTTCAAATTAAATGAATAATTAGACCGCTTCGCAATTTCGGTTCAAACCATGTTGACTTCGGCGGCATGACATTATTGGAATCTGCAACCTTCATAAGATCATCTATCGAAGTTGGGAAAAGTGCAAAAGCTACTTTGAATTTTCCGCTGTTCACAAGCTTTTCTAGTTCTCCGAGACCTCGTATGCCGCCAACAAAATCTATTCTTTTATCTTTTCTTGGATTCATGATACCAAGAAGAGATTCCATGATATTTTTGTGTAGAATACTCACATCGAGCGAGCCGACCGGATCGTGCTCATCAAAAATTTCGGATTTTGCCGTGAGTTTATACCATGTGCCATTTATGTACATGCCAAAGATATGTTTATGTTCGGGCTTGTATTGTGATGTCTGCTTCTCGATCTCGAATTTCTCTGCAACTTTTTTCATGAATTCGTCATCAGAAAGTCCGTTCAAATCTTTAACGACTCTGTTATAATCCATGATGTACATCTGGTCATCAGGAAAGATAACCGTAAGGAAATAGTTATATTCCTCATCACCTGTATTGTTGGGATTGCCTGCTTTTCTGAACTTCTGAACACGTGATGCAGCTGCTGATCTGTGGTGTCCGTCTGAAACATAGAGATAATCAAGGGCATCAAATTCATTTATGATGTGTTGAATGACGTTTTCATCTACTACAATCCATACTGTGTGCCGAATGCCGTCACTGCTGGTAAAATCGTACAATGGCTCGTTTTTCTTACATGCTTCCACGATGTTATCGATCTGTTTTTTTGCATGATAGGTCAGGAAAACAGGACCTGTATTCGCACCAAGCATATCCACATGTTTTGCGCGATCCTGTTCTTTATCTTCGCGAGTGTACTCATGAATTTTTATGATCCCGCCATCATAATCTTCGACTGAAGCTGCTGCTACGATACCTGTCTGCTCGTGATCTCCCATGATCTGCCTGTAGATATAAAAACACGGTTTTTCATCCTGAATAAGTATCTTATCAGCGATCATTTTCTGGAAATTTTCCACACCTTTTTCATATACCTGTTCGTCATACTGATCGATTCCTTCTGGTAGATCGATCTCAGGTTTTGATACATGAAGAAAGCTGAAAGGATTATCTTTTGCGAGTTCACGCGCTTCTTCAGAATTGAGCACATCATAGGGTGGAGCTGCAACTTTTTCAGCCAATTCCCGTGCTGGTCGAAGTCCTTTAAATGGTCGTACATCTGGCATAATTATACCTCGTGGAAATGCTTTATTTGTATTACACTAGGGGCGGGTAAGGATTCTGTCTGTCAAATAATTTAAAAATGAATCTCATATAACCGACCAAAGTCCGGATTTCTCAATTTATTTTTTATTCACGACTTGAAAGTCGTGGCAATTTATTCCGTTTTGTCATTCTGAGTGAAATGAAATGGAACGAAGAATCTCCCAGAAAGATTGACCAAAATCAGGGAGATCCTTCGCTGGAATTCAGGATGACAAGTTATTTATAGAGCGTATATTAAATTTTTAGTTGATCGTGTAGATTTTGGTTTATATTTTCCCTCATTATTTTCTCTTGACGAAATATATTCTCAATTTGTATTACACACACCATGATAAAACAGCACATTGAGTGGAAAAATTTTGATTGGAAACTTGGCTTGCGTGGAGTAGTGGCAGTACTTATGGGAGCGCTTCTCAGCCACCTGTTTGATCTTCCGGGGATTACTGCAATGAGTGCGCTGTTCGTTTCTCTTACTGATCCTCCCGGTAATCTTAAGGATAAGTTAAAAGTAATGGGTCTGTGGACACTTGCTGCAGGTGTCTTGACCATTCTTGGATTGATCATAGGAACCGATATGTGGTCAATGGTACTTTCGGTTACGATCATTGCTTTCATTTGTGCATCTGCCCTCTATTTTGGAGCAATGTATGCCATACTGGGTCTTCTGCTGAATTTTTGGTTTTTACTCATTCTGGAGAAACCTGACCCTCCAATTGCCGGTAAGATGGTTGGATTCTTTGCCGGTGCAATACTTGCCATGGCTGCTGTTGCGTTATTTACGGTTCTGAAAATTCATACAAAAAAGAAACAGACATCATCAGCAAAACCTCAAAGGAAGAAGAGTGAAAGTACCAAGCACGTATCTTTTTTACAATCCCCGTTATTCAAATTCGCTCTTATCAAAGCATGTGCAGTTGGCGTGGCTGCCATTGTCGGCTGGCTTCTCGTCGATGCACGACCGTTCTGGGTTGTTTTTGCTCCACTATCTATCATCAAACCGGACCTGCACCAGACTGCAGTTAAAGGATTTGAAAGAATTGGCGGCACGATAGCCGGCGGTATTATCGGGATCCTCATGATTGGAAATATACAACAGGATCTGGTTCTCGCACTTCTGCTCATTGTATTCATCTTCCTTTTCCTGGGAACCGTACAAATCAGCTATACGATGATGATCTCTCTGCTTACTCTGATTCTGATTGTTGCCGGACGATTTGGAGGAGTATCAGCTGCGTTCAGCGGAGAGGAGAGGATTGGTGCAACGATACTCGGAGTCATGATTGCTTTCGCTGTTATTATCATTATCTGGCTGATCATGAAAAGGAAATCAACTCACAATACGACAGCTTAAAAAGGTCTAGGACTAAAGTCCTGAATATATTTAATTACTACACAATCCACGACTTGAAAGTCGTGGCAATTTATTCCGTGTTGTCATTCTGAGTGGAATGAAATGGAACGAAGAATCTCGCAGAACGATTGACCAAAAATCAGGGAGATCCTTCGCTGGAATTCAGGATGACAATTGTATTTAAAGTGGCAATATTTCATTTTCGAGTTAGTTCTTGTTAATTCGTAGTTAATATTTTCCTAGTTTTTTCTCTTGACTAGTAGAATCACATTATAAGAAATTCTCGAAACATCTGGAGGTACCATGTCTGAATTCGTGAACTGGCATATCGACAAAATGATGGATAAAGCAAAACAAGCGCTCGAAGCTCATAATTTCCTTATTGAACTTTGTAAAAACGGCGACGAAGCCCGGGAAAAAGCATTAAAGGAACTGGATAAGGAATCGTCAATCGGCATAGGTGGTTCCATGACCGTGCGCGAGATCGGGTTATTCGATCACCTGAAAGATAACGGATACAATATCGTAAATCCTTATCTCCCCGACCTTAACAGCGAACAAGTGTTCGAACTGCGAAGAAAAACACTGATGTCCGATTTCTTCCTTGCAGGATGCAATGCCATTACCACAGAAGGCGAGATCGTGAATATCGACGGGTATGGGAATAGAGTTTCTGCAATTATTTTCGGACCAAGAAAAGTATTCCTCTTTGCCGGCATGAACAAGATCATGATGGACAGGCAGCAGGCGATCGACCGTGTATTTGATGTGGCAGCGCCCATTAATGCAAAACGGCTGAAACGACAAACCCCATGCGCTGAAGACGGCTTCTGTACAGACTGCGATGCTGAGCAGCGCATCTGCAAACATCTGACCATCAACATGCTGCAGAATATACCAGATAGAATAAAGATATTTTTGATCAAAGATAATTTTGGGTTTTGATTGAAATCTTTGACTTAATTTATTTTAATGATATTTATAAATATATCAATAAAAATAATTTGGCATTTAATATTATCATTTCAATATAGTTAAAATAAATTTATTGGAAGTCATGATGAAACGAGTAAAT
>JAFGDR010000053.1 GCA_016932035.1 Candidatus Cloacimonadota bacterium | reverse complement strand
TACAGTGGGAGAGTTGGTAAGGATAGGGGATTGATGGAAATTGCACAAAGCATACAGGGATTGGAGAATGTCAGATTTGAAATTGCTAATAGCGGGAATGTGAGTTTTGAAGATGAGTTCATGCTGAAACTCTTTGAATATCCAAATGTTTTTTCACTTGGTAATTTAACTCATGAAAGATGCATTCAAGAAATGGTCAGGAGTGATTTGTTACTTGCATTTTATAATCCAGATCTTATAGCTCACAAACATCCTAACTCAAACAAGGTTTTTGAAGCGATGATGCTAAAAATCCCTATTTTCACTAATTTTGGAACATCTTTATCTGATTTTGTCGTTAAGCATAAGATTGGTATTGTAACTGAATATTCAAGAACTGAAATAATTAAGGATACGATTAGAGATATAAAAAGGAATAAATCAAAACTTGAAACCTATGGCGACAATGCACAAAGACTATATATTGAAGCATATAATTGGAAAAAATATGCCAACGTTTTAAGAAAGATTTACATTAAACATGCAATTTATTAATAACTCTATAAAGAAAGGATGAATATCATGAAAATCAATGTAAAAATCTTAATTGTATTTTTTTTATTAATTTTTTTAGCTTTTTCTATTGCATTGTATGCTAAATCATCTCAATCTAATATGAAGCAGAAGGAGATCAATCTAGGAACATATATCGAAGGTATAGGAAATATGATTTCCCATGAATCCTTTATACAAGCTCTTAAGGATGCAGAGGATAAAGGAATTAGTGAAATTATTATTCCATTTAATTCAGTAATACTAATATCAAAAACTGTAACTATACCTTCGGAAATATCAATTTCAGCGAATCGCGGGAAGGTATATGTTCAATTATCGAAAGATTTTACAGGTGGCAATTGCTTTTTTATTAAAGGAAGTAATGTACATATTTCTGATCTAATAATCGATTGCTCATTAATTGATCGCGATTCGTTCCATGCTTTTAAGATTGATCCTGATGGTCAGCTCATACAGAATATATCAATCAAAAACTGCGAAGTTTTCAAAAATATCAAAAAAAATGATTATGCTGTATGGATCAAGGGAGATGAAAAAGAAGTATTGGTAAAGGATGTTGAAATTTCTAATTGCACTTTTCATAATTATTATTATGGAATTAGAACAACAGATAATGCAGAAAATATTAAAATATCTAATAGTGTTTTTTACTCAATAGCAAATATGGCTATCGATTTCCAGGGGAGTGGTGAGAAAAAAAGTTATACTCGAAGCATTATTATCAGTAATAATTTTATGAGTGATATCGGGGGTACTGGATTTGCAGGTCATCCTATTAGATTATCAACTGGTGGCGGGATTCGTCATAAAAATATCCTGATTTCAAATAACACTCTTATCGGTAACTCCCTTCCTTTTCAGGATGGTGGAAATGCCGATATGATTGGAGCATATGATTGCTCTATCGGCGTAATTGAGTCAAATTATGTTGCTTATGGAGGTGATGTTGGAATTTGTCTCTGGAGATCAGACGGCTTACTTGTGTCAAAGAATTCTGTTGAAAATAATAATGGAAAAGGTATCGCTGTCTTTTCTTCTCAGAGGTGTACCATCGAGACTAATTTTATTATGAATAACAATATTTATTCTCATCTAACCAATATCAATAAATTTGAAACAGGTGAGATTTCTGTGGCACAATACAAACCAGATGAACCACTCTCAACGAATAATACTATCACGGATAATCAAATTGTTACAACACTAAAAAATGATAAAATCATTCGATATAATATACTCATTAAAGACAATAGCCCATCAAATAAGATCAGTAGAAATGTTCTTGAAAATATCAATGATTCAATGATCAAAGTTGATGATAAAAGTACCATTCTTGACCAGTAGAGATATACGTAAGAGATGTAGCATAAAATTTCGGAGTTAATATCAATGAAACAACTGATACAATCATATAAAACAGGAAAAATGGAAGTCGTTGAAGTGCCCATACCAGGTTGTGGAAACAATGGAGTCCTTGTAGAAACAAAAGCATCACTCGTCTCTGCAGGTACAGAAAAACTTATGATCGATCTAGCAAAAAAATCCCTGGTTGGTAAAGCACAAGCAAGACCGGATTTGGTCAAACAGGTTATGGAAAAAATCAAGCGTGATGGATTAAAACCAACTCTTGAAAAAGTTTTTAGCAAACTCGATTCGCCAGTTGCTCTTGGTTATTCGTGTGCTGGTGAAGTATGTATGTCAGGTAAGAATGTCAAAGATATCCAACCGGGAGACAGAGTGGCATGTGCTGGAGCAGGTTATGCAAGTCATGCAGAAATAAACTTTGTTCCAGGTAATTTAGTTGTAAAAATACCTGAGAATGTCAGTTATCAGCAAGCATCTTTTACCACAGTAGCCGCTATTGCACTTCAGGGTGTTCGGCAATTGAACCCAACACTCGGCGAGAAGATCGCCGTTATTGGAGCAGGTCTTATAGGACAAATCACAATCCAGCTACTCAAGGCGAACGGATGCAATGTTATAGCAATAGATATCGCGAAAGCTAAATTGGAGCTTGCTAAGGAAATGGGTGCTGATGCTGCCGTCCAAAATGCAGATATGGTTGAAGCTGTTCAGGAATTTACAGAGGGCAGAGGTGTTGATGGCGTTATCATTACTGCTTCAACGACATCTCCATCTCTTATGACCAGTGCTGGCGAATTGTGCAGAATAAGGGGGAGGGTCATCATCGTAGGAATGTTTCCGATAGAAATTCCGAGAGATCTCTATTATAAAAAAGAACTTGAATGTAAACTATCAATGTCATATGGACCTGGAAGATATGATCCTTCATATGAAGAAGGAGGTATAGATTATCCCTATTCTTTTGTGCGCTGGACTGAACAAAGGAATATGGAAGCTATTCTTAACCTTATTTCTCAGAAAAAAATCACTCCGGAAAAACTTATTTCGCACGTTTTTGATTTCACCAATGTGCTTGAAGCTTATGAACTACTAACTGGTAAGAAAAAAGAACCTTATCTTGGCATTGTTTTAGAGTATTCAGAAATCGAGTATAAAAAGAGTACTGTTGAGCTCAATGCACATAATAAATCGGGAAGTATTAATCTTGCAGTTATTGGTGCTGGTAATTTTTGTCAATCTGTAGCATTACCATTTTTGCGTAAAACCGATGCCAATCTTACAGCCCTAATAGATTTTGACACATCAATTGCAACACATATCGGAAAAAAATTCGGATTTTCACAGGTTTCTTCAGATCTCAACGAAATACTCAAAGATGATAGCATAAATACAGTTATGATCACAACTCCCCATAATACTCATACAGGACTAGCAATTGATTGCATTAAATCAGGTAAAAATGTATTTGTTGAAAAACCCTTAGCTATGAACGAAGAACAACTCAAGAAAATCAAGGAAATATATGAAAAGTCAGATGTTTCTATCCTGGTAGGTTTCAATAGAAGATTTTCTTCACATGCAAAAAAGATACAAGAGTTCATGCAAAATTCCGGAACACCATTGGTTATGAACTACTTGATAAATGCGGGAGCAATACCTCCAGAACATTGGACTCAAAATCTTGAAATTGGCGGAGGTCGAATAATCGGAGAAGGCTGTCATTTTATAGATTTTATGCAATCAATTTGTCAGAGTGATCCAATAGAGGTTTATGCGATTTCAGTAAACACAGATGATATACTATACAATAATGACGATTCTGTACAAATTACAATCAAATTTGCAGATGGTTCGATCGGTTGTATTACATATCATGCCGTTGGTGATCGCTCTTTACCTAAGGAGTATTTTGAAGCAAGTTCTGGAAACAAAACTGCTAAGATGTATAACTTCTACAAAACCGAGTTATATCATGATGGCAAGAAGACATCATATTCCTCAAAAGGTCAGAATAAGGGTTTCTTGGAAGAATATTCTCAGTTTTTCAATGCAATCAGAAATGGAAAATCATCACCTATTGCATTTAACGACCTATATATCACTACATTGACGACAATTCGCGCAATGGAATCAATAAAGACGGGACTTGCACTCAAGATATAATGTTTTTATCCAGGTGCTCTTGTTATTTTCATTCCTTGAGGTATATTAATGTAATACAATTCCTTTCGAGGATATGGTTGAGATGTCAAAGACAATACCTGTGTGCATTCAAAAAAAACTGCAAACCACCATCTTCATTACATATACCAAAACTTATAATTCCCAAAATTCGAGAATACGCAGATCGTAAATATAAATTATTTAATGATTCTATCGATCTAACTCATATAAATTGGAAAGAGCATATAAACGATACTTTATTCCAATATCATCTTCATTATAATGATTTCATTTTAGGTATCGACAAAGGAACAGGTTTAGATATTATTCTCAACTGGATTCATGAAAATCCGCCATCTGATTCTATTGAATGGGATCCTTATACAATTTCGATCAGAGTGGTAAATTGGATCAAATTCATTGCAAAATTTGATATTAAGGATCAAACGATATACAATTCCCTTCATCTGCAGGGAATCTGGTTGTATCATCAAAGAGAATTCCATCTTCTTGCAAATCATTTCTTTAAGAATATTGTTGCTTTATTGTATTTAGGATATGTTTTCAGCAATAAAAAGTGGTTTCAATGGGCGCTTCATGATCTAAATAAACAAATTGATGAGCAAATCACTAAAGAGGGATATCATTTTGAATTTTCTCCAACCTATCATGCGATTTTTACCAAGGATCTACTTAATGTGTATAACTTGCTGTCAAATAATGATTGTAACGTCAATAACGAAACAGTGAGAAATCTGCAAAATGTGACCAGTTCAGCGCTTTATTGGAATCAGTATTATTATGATAAAGAGGGCTATCTTCCTATAAATGATGTAAATTATCAGGATACTCCTCAACCTGATGAGATTATTAAGTTAGCTCAGGTGTTAGGAATTAATAGCAAGAAGAATCAACATTCAAGTTATTATCCCACGATCAATAATGGAAGTATGAAAATAATGATGTGTTGTGCTCCTTTCAATCCACCATACAATCCTTCCCACTCACACGCAGATATAAACTCTGTTCTTCTTTGGTATAATGGCAAGCGGATCTTGGTTGATACAGGCAATTATACCTATTCTGAAAGCGATGAAAGAGCATATTCTCGATCAACAAAAGCTCATAATACGATCGAGATTGATTCAAGTGATCAGGCAGAAATGTGGAAAGCATTCCGGGTAGGGAATCGTGCATTTATTACTGAGCCTGAAATTTCCAGCAAATTAATTCGTTGTACGTATAAATTTCGTAATATCAGCCATAGCAGAGAGATTAAAATCGAGAATGATGCAATCATCATTCGAGACATCCTGCTTGCAACAGGAGAACATGCATTTCGAATGTTTTTTCATTTTTCTCCCAACTGTTCGATTCAACTGTCTGAGAATAACGTAATTATTGATAATAATATGGAGTTTATCCTATCGGATGAAAATATAGTTGGTGAGAAAACTTCTCTCTTTCCGAAGATGTATATAAAAGAGGATAAAGATACATTAATTGTATCAGGTAGATTTGTGGACACAAAATTTTTGGAAACAAGAATTCGAGCTCTATGAAAATCTTGTATATAACACAATATTTTTTACCGGAAACCTGTGCTCCGTCTAATCGTGCTTATGCAACAATAAAGCATTTGAGTGATAGTGGACATCACGTCACAGTCCTCACCGAGATGCCCAATCATCCACGGGGTATAATTTTTAAACCATATCGAAAGAAAATATTCATTCATGAAAATATGGATGGATTTGATGTGCTGAGGACGTGGATATATACATCCCCAAAGAAAAATTTCATCACTCGAATCCTTTTTTATATATCATTTATGATATTTGGACTGTTAACAGCTCTGCTTACCTGGCGCGATTATGATCTTGTATTTGTTTCTTCTCCTCCGCTTTTTGTAGGTGGAATTGGAATCACAATCAAAAGACTATTCCCCAAGATAAAGTTTATTTTTGAAGTAAGAGATCTATGGCCTGATGTTGCAGTTGAGATGGGTGAACTTAATAATCCTAAGTTTATTAAATTAAGTACTAAGTTAGCAAAAGAATGTTATATATTAGCAGATTCAGTTATTCCTGTAACATATTATTTTCGAGATGAAATAAATAAAAAAGGTGTTAACATCAATAAACTCAATGTTGTAAGAAATGGAACTGATATCAGTAATTGGAGTCGGGTGCAGGATACTACTGATCTAGAAATGAAATATAATCCTGATAATAAATTTGTCGTGATGTATGCTGGTAATCTCGGTCTTGCGCAAGGTGTTGAAACGATCTTAAAAGCAGCAAATATTCTAAAAGATACAAAAGACATACAATTCCTAATTATTGGTGATGGTCCCGAACGGGAGAAATTGCATAGCATTCATAAAGACTTACATCTTATAAATGTAGTGTTTATTGAGGAACAGCCCCGAGAGGAAATTGCACGATTTCTTTCCATTGCAGATTGTGGGATCGTTCCATTGATCAAGTCTAATGTCTTTAAAGGTACGATACCTTCAAAACTTTTCGACTATCTGGCTTGCGAGGTTCCAGTACTCATTGGTGTAGATGGGGAAGCCCGTGCTATTCTTGAAGAGAGTAAAGCTGGTTATTTTTATGAACCTGAAGAACACAACGATTTAACTGAAAAAATAATGTTGTTAAAAAACAGAGAAAATCTGAATCAAATGGGTAAAATTGGAAGAAGGTTCGTTGAAAAAAACTATGATAGAAAGGTTCTTGCAGCCAAGATTGAAACAATAATCTCGAATTTATTAATTTTGGAGTATTGATGAATATTTTTATTACAGGATCAACAGGATTTGTTGGATCACGTTTGATATGGTTTCTTGAAGAAAAGGGACATACAGTCTGGGGTATTGATAGAGATGAGTCTTGTTTAATTGAAAAACATCCAAACAATCGAAGGGGGGATATCCGAAATACAGAAGATTATGAGCAGTTCGATAGTATCGATTTTGACCTGGTAATTCACTGTGCCGCAGAAAAACACGATTTTGGAATTTCTCAAGAAAGTTATTTCAGCACCAATGAATATGGAACCAAAGTATTAACTGATTTCATGACCCGGAAGAGCATTCCAAAAATAATATATTACAGCACAGTTTCTATTTACGGTCACCAGGATCATCCATGCGACGAATCTGCGGATCATCTGCCAAATACTATCTATGGTGAAGCAAAGCTAGCAGGAGAGATAGTCATTGAAGAATGGTGGAAAGAGGATGTTTCGCGCGAAGTGATTTTCTTGCGACCCACAATTATTTACGGACCATATAATTATGCAAATATGTATAACCTCGTTGATACGCTATATAGAAAACCCTATTTTACTATCGGAGAATGTAATCACATCAAGTCGATTGTATCTTTGGCAAATCTTGTTGATATGACATATTTTATAATGTCTCATTTTAAACCTGGTATACAAGCATATAATTGTATCGATAAACCATATATAACGCTCCACAAACTTATGGAGATCATTGCGAGCCATAAGGGATTCCATATGCCCTATATCCGCATTCCATTAGGTCTCGCCGTTGGTATTGGTAAAATATTTGATGTTATCGGAAAAATAGTTCATAAAGATCTCCCAATAAATAGTGATAGGATGAAAAAATTTGCGACATCAACTGACTATAGAGCGGAGAAAATAAGAGAACTCGGTTACAAACAGTGTTATACTATAGAGGAAGAGATTACACGGACGATTGAGTGGTATTATAAAGAGAGAGGAATTCAAGTAAGATAATTACTATTTTATAAAGATTATTATAATATTATTTACAGAGATAGGAAAAACTTGCATAAAAAAGCTTACTATCGTCATTGAAGTACTATTATCAAGGAGATTGCATGAAATATTTAGTTACTGGCGGTGCCGGTTTTATTGGTTCGAATATTGTACAAGAACTTCTCAGGAGAGGAGAAGAAGTACGTGTTCTTGATAACTTCTCTACGGGTAAAAGAGATAATATATTATCCTTTATGACTAATTCTAATTTTGAGTTAATCGAAGGTGACCTCAGGAGTTTTCATACGGTTCGAGATGCGGTGAGAGGAATTGATTTTATCCTTCACCAAGGAGCTCTTCCATCGGTTCCACGCTCAATAAATGATCCGATTACAACGAACGATGTAAATATCCTGGGAACACTTAATATCCTGGAAGCAGCTCGTGAATTTAATATTAAAAGAATCGTTTATGCTTCATCTTCTTCAATTTATGGTGATAGTGAAGAACTTCCGAAAAGAGAAGATATGTTCATTCGTCCCCTTTCGCCATATGCTCTTTCAAAATATACAGCCGAACGTTACTGCCAGATACATACAATGATTTATGGGCTAGAAACGGTATGTCTTAGATATTTCAATGTATTTGGACCAAATCAAGATCCTTTTTCCCAGTACAGTGCAGTCATACCAAAATTTATTAAACTGATTTCTGAAAATATACAACCTACGATTTACGGAGACGGATTACAATCGAGGGATTTTACATTTATTCAGAACGTTATAAATGCTAATTTGCTTGCATGTACAGCTCCAAAAGCTGCTGGACAGGTTATCAATATTGCCTGCCATGATAGTACAACGCTATTAGAACTGGTTGAAATGATTAATAAATATTTGGAAAGAGATGTCCAACCACTTTTTGCTGAAGCGAGAAGCGGAGATGTTAAACACTCGTTCGCCTCGATACAAAAGGCTGATGAATTATTGGGATATACGGTTGAAATTCCTTTCGAAGAAGGCTTACATAGAACGATTGATTTTTTATTGAATAAGGAGAACTCATGAAAGTTTTAATCACAGGCGGATCGGGTTTTATTGGATCATATCTCGCAGAATACTTGCTGAATAAGGGACACTATGTAGTTGTCTTAGATAATCTATCTACTGGACGGCTTGCCAATATAAAAAATATTTATCGGCATAAGAACCTGGAAGTACATATAGATACTATTTTTAATCGCGAATTAGTTGATGAATTGGTTAAGGATTGTGATCATATATATCATCTTGCAGCTGCTGTTGGTGTTAGGTTTATCGTTGATAATCCGGTTCAGACAATTGAGACAAATGTCGGCGGATCTGAGATCTTACTTCAAGCAGCAAATAAATATAAGAAGAAGATTTTTATTGCTTCCACTTCTGAAGTATATGGTAAATCAGACGAACTTCCATTTAAAGAAGATGCTATGAGAGTATATGGTCCTACTACGATAAGGAGATGGTCGTATGCAGAATCCAAAGCCATTGATGAATTCCTTGCATTAGCATACTTACATGAGAAGAAATTACCTGTTGTGATCGCTCGATTGTTTAACACAGTAGGTCCCAGACAGACCGGTCAATATGGTATGGTTGTTCCAAGATTTGTACAACAGGCACTTCTCGACCATCCTCTGACAGTTTATGGTGACGGAAAGCAATCCCGATGTTTTGCTTATGTGGGTGATGTTGTGGACGGCATTGTTAAGTTAATGGAAAATGAGAAATGTATCGGTCAAATATATAATATAGGTACTAATGAAGAAATTTCAATTTACAACCTTGCAGAAAAAGTCAAGGAGCTTACTAACAGCAAGTCGCAAATTAAACTCATTCCTTATGATGAGGCATATGAAGAGGGCTTCGAGGATATGAAACAAAGAATTCCTGATATATCAAAAGCAGGAAGCGACATTAACTACAAACCTAAAGTAAATCTTAGCCGTATCCTCAAAGAAATTATCGAATACTATAAAAAATAGCATGGAGTATAGAAATAAAAAAGCGAGAAAGGATTATTATATTGAAAAAACCTACGAGACGGGTATCGTTCTTACAGGTAATGAGATAAAATCAATCCGAGAAGGAAGAGTGAATTTTACAGACAGTTTTGCCAGGATCAAGGAAGGTGAACTCTGGCTTGAGAATTTACATATTAGCCCCTACGAGAAAGGTTTCAATTATGATTACAATCCGAAACGAGCTCGAAAACTCCTCATGCACAAATATGAAATTAGAAGACTTGAGGGTAAAATAACAGAAAAAGGATATACGCTCGTACCGCTTTCACTATATATCAATGACAAAGGGCTTGCAAAGATCGTTCTTGCTCTGGCTAAGGGAAGAAGATCGTATGAAAAAAGAGATAAGATCAAAGAAAGAGATGCTGACCGTGAGATGGATCGAGCAATTCGGAGATAATTAACAATGAATTGGATTTGGAATCCCGCGACCCATATTCAGCTTTGTAAACATGCACTAAATAAAATGTCCGAGCCATTCAACAAAATCATTTCCATCTATCCTGAATATTTTGAACTCGGCATCATTGCGCCTGATAAATTGTTTTGCGACTCCACAAATCATTATTACAACTGCACACCAAGTGCAGCTGGTTATCACTATGGCAGTGTCGTGAAAAAGATTATTAAGGAGACAGAACTTATTAATCATATGATCGACAATCACGATAAACTCGTTTATCATCCTAATTGTGCTTCTTATATACAGAACATTTTGGATAATCCAGTAAAAGCTCTCGTATTTGAGCTTGGTGTGATCTCACATTATGTTGCAGATCTTCATCAGCCGTTTCATACAGATGGGAAATACAGATTCGAGCTCGAGGAAGTTCCTCATAAGATATATGAAGCTGATGTAAGAAAAAACTTTAACAAAATCATTCTTAATATTGGTAAAAGACGATATCCAGTCAAAGATATGGAGAGGTATCTTTATGATAAAATCTATAACATTAATAAATATTATGATTCACTGATAAATTGTTATTTTCTTACACCAAATAAGGTAAAACCAGATAGATGGAAAAAAGCAAAAACAACAACAGAAAAATTTCTCTCCGAAGCAGCAAAATGCATTGCAAATGTATGGTATCCCTTTGAGAAAAAGATTCATGTGTACAAATCCCACATCAAGAATCTTGCATTGTTGCACGAGATAAAAGGATTGTTTGAATCAGATCGAATGTATCATTTGAAAATATATGATTCGGGTACGATCAGTTTACGAAGGAAAAAATGAACAATAATACTGTTATACAAATTGAAAATATATCAAAAATCTATCAGATGGGAAAGGTAAAAGTCCCTGCTCTTGTTGGGATCAACCTTTCTATTAATAAGCATACTTATACTGCAATCATGGGACCGTCGGGCTCTGGAAAATCAACACTGCTGCACATACTTGGTTGTCTTGACACACCAACTGAAGGAGTATATTATCTTGATCATGAAACGGTTAGTGATCTCAGTTACAATAAACTAGCTGAGATCAGGAACAGCAAGATCGGTTTCGTTTTCCAGGTATTCAATCTTCTTCCAAATATGAATATCCTCGAGAATGTTGAATTACCTTTGATGTATGCAGGGGTATCAAAAAAGAAAAGAAAAAATCGAGCAAAAGAGGTTCTGGAGCAAGTCGGACTTGGACATCGGTTAAAGCATAAACCCCAGGAATTATCAGGTGGTGAAAGACAGAGAACAGCAATTGCACGAGCACTCGCTAATAACCCATCGATCATACTTGCCGACGAACCAACAGGGAATCTTGATAGTACATCAGGAAGTAGTATTATGAAAATCTTTTCCGATCTTCATGAACAGGGACATACGATTATCGTCGTTACGCATGATAGCAATATTGCAAAAATGACCCAGCGTGTCGTAACCTTACGGGATGGGAAAGTCGTAAGCTCATGAGTATCCTATATAACATCAAACTCGGTATTGTCGATATGATCCACAATGTTGGACGAACCTTGATAACGATGCTCGGAGTCATACTCGGTACGATGTCAATCATAGCAGTGCTTTCACTGGTCCAAGGTGGACGTGAGCAGTCAATTCGCTGGCTGGAAGAACGGGGTGGTGTTCTCAAAATGTCAATCGATACAAAGTGGAGTCTTGATCTTAATGAACGCTCACAGATTTATGAACAGCGTTTGATGCTTAAGGATATGAAAGTGATCAGAAATTATTTTCCTGATTTGTTACATTTCAGTCCGGAAAGTTCCAAGTGGCTGCGATTGAAGTATAAGGAAAAAATCTTCCACACTCTTGTGAACGGTGTCTTTCCTGCGTATCAGGATGCTGAGAATTTTCATATCGGTGATGGAAGATTTATATCGGAATTCGATATCGAACAAGCTTCCTGCGTAATCGCTATCGGAGTAAGGGTGAAAGATGCACTCTTTGGTAAGGAAAATGCTCTTGGTAAGAATATTATCGTTAATGAAACGCAATTTAAAGTAGTTGGTGTTATGGAAGAGAAGACGATGGAGATGTCCGGTTGGAGTGGACATAATCCCATGGATTGGTTGAACAGGCAGTCCTTCATACCATTAACAACAATGTTGAAGAAATTATTCGGTGATGAGCCGATCGATGAGATAAATTTTCAGGTGTCATCAGTTGAGATGGTAAAGCCGACTCAGGAGAGACTAAATAGTTTTCTCAAAGCTCTCAGAAATGGAAACGAAATCTTTGAAGTTCGGGCGAACAGTGACCGACTTGAAAATATCGAGAAAAGCTCACAAGATACACAACTTATTCTGATGATCGTTGGTGGAATTTCACTCATTGTCGGAGGAATTGTTATTACAAATATAAGCCTGGCATCAGTAAAAGAACGCCTTCGGGAAATTGGGGTCAGAATGGCAGTTGGGGCTAAACGGAAAGATATTTTAGTGCAGTTTTTAATTCAAACTACCTTTATGAGTTTGATCGGGGGAATAATAGGCGTTATAATGGGGATTTCGCTTCTACGAGCTTTGGGAAAATTTTTATCGTCACCAACTGCAGCCAGTCCTAATATGATTGTAATAGCCCTTGTGCTTTCTGTAGGAGTAGGATTTATTGCCGGGTTTTTTCCAGCCCTGCAGGCGAGTCGCTCTGATCCGATTAAAATATTACGGTACGAGTAGCATATGAAAAAAGGCTTACAGAATTTTTGGAAAACGTTGAAAATTCTCTATGCACATTTTGTAGAGGATCAGGCATATTTGAGAGCAACAGGACTTTCCTATATTACTTTCTTAGCTTTTATGCCATTCATCATGGTTACGTTTCTCTTCACGCCGAATATAACTATGGTAAAGATCAAAGATGTTTTTCTCAATTTCATTTTCGAGACATTCATTCCGAAATCTGCAGAAATTCTTAAAGAGATTTTCAATGATCTGCTTGCTCGCAGAACAGGTCTTGATGTGATTGGTATCATTCTACTTGTAATTACATCCTTTTTCCTATTCAAATCAATATCGCATACATTTTCTAAGATATTACCTACCCAAAAACATAAAAAGCGTTCAGTTTTCAGGGATTTTGAACGGTTTATTGCAGCAATTGTCGGGGGTTTTATTGTCCTTGCAGCACTTCTCGTTGCAGCTTCTATGCCTGTCATCAGTCAAATTACAAAAATAGGTATTTTTATCAAGCTTTTACCATACCTTGGAATGATTCTTTTAATATTTGTGTTGTTTGAAGTTGTATCACCTGTCCATCCTAAGGTAGGACATGCATTAATTGGTGCAGTGATAACAAGTATTATCTGGTCGATTGGAAAGGGTGGCTTTGACTGGTATATTGCAACCTTCACAAATGTAAGATCTGTGTATGGCACACTTGGAGCTTTTCCTATACTTATGATCTGGCTTTATTTTACCTGGCTGACAATTCTTTTTGGCATGGAGATCGTTGCGTATCTCTCTGGAAGAACACAGGCGAGTTGTCCGCAAAAAGATAAGAATTGTAAGTTAGCTTTAACTTTGACCCTAGAAAAGCAAGTGCCTGGAGAAATCTCAAAGGAGATAAAATCGATTCAGTCTGTTAAAAACGAAATTGATAATAAGACATTTATGAAGTTTATACAAGAAATCGTAAAACCAGCAAAACCTGCAGAGGTTAAGAAATCTGAAGATAATAAGGATTCGAATGAGTTTCAAGAGAAGTGATAAAAGAAAAGTCGATCAATTACGTGAATTCACAATAACGAGAAATTATCTGAATGATCCTGAAGGCTCTGTGCTTGTTGAACTAGGAAATACCAAAGTAATTTGTACAGCTACCATTGATCATAAGGTGCCCCAATTCATTCGAGAACAGGGTCTCAGCCAGGGATGGGTAACAGCTGAATATGATATGCTCCCAAGAAGTTCTCAAAAAAGGATCTTGCGGGACAGATACCAGGGAAAGATAAAAGGAAGAAGCCAGGAAATTCAACGCCTTATTGGACGTTCACTCAGAGCTATTTTCGATCTAACTCAAATTCCTGAAAAGCAAATCATCCTTGACTGTGATGTCATCCAGGCGGATGGTGGAACACGTACAGCAGCGATAAACGGTAGTTTTATTGCCCTCTATGATGCATGTTCATATATGAGAGAGAGGAAGTGGCTCAAGGAGTTTCCCATTCAAAATTTTATCGGCGCAATTAGTACAGGTGTTGTACAAGATACTGTTTTGCTGGATCTTGCCTATGATGAGGATCTGGCAGCACAGGTTGATATGAACATTGTGATGGATGAGAATGGTAATTTTATTGAAGTACAGGGTACAAGCGAGGAAACACCATTTAGCCGGGAGCAGTTACAAGAGATGCTTTCGTTTGCTGAGAAAGGGATAAAAGAGATTATTGCCTATCAAAAAGAACTAATACTAGAAGGGCTTATTTTATGAAAGATTTAAAGCGTTCGATCGAAGAACTTAATGAAATGAGCAAACTTTGCAAGGGTGACATACTTAAGATGACGACCATTGCTAAAAGCGGACACCCCGGCGGTTCGATGTCATCATTAGACCTGTATCTTGCATTGTATGCGTCTGCACATATAACACCTGAAAATTTGACCGATGAAAATAGGGACAGGATCATCATAAGCCATGGTCATACCGCACCGGGAATATATTCGGTTCTTGGTCGATTCGGTTTTTTTGATATTAATGATGTTATTGCATGTTTCAGGAAAGCTGGTAGTATCTTTGAGGGTCACATAGAACCTGATGTTCCCGGCATCGAGTGGGCCACAGGAAATCTTGGACAAGGTTTATCTGCAGGTGCAGGATTTGCGTTGGCTGGAAAACAAAAAGGATTGAGTTACAATGTCTACGTGTGCATGGGTGACGGTGAACAACAGAAAGGTCAATTGGGTGAAGCACGCAGATTTATTAAAAAATATGATCTCACAAATGTTACAGCCCTTGTCGATTATAACCAGTTACAGATCAGCGGTAGCGTTCATGATGTAATGCCTCAGAACATTGCTGATAATTATATATCTGACGGTTGGGATGTGATAGAAATAAATGGTCATGATTTTCATCAGATTTTTGACGCTCTTGACAGAGCTCATAAAAATCCAAATCCGACTGTTATTATAGCACACACAGTCATGGGGCATGGTGTTTCGTTCATGGAAAATGATGAGGGATTTCATGGAAAAGCGCTGACATATGAGGAATGTGTAAAGGCATTACAGGAACTCGATCTGGAAAATGATCTTAATAAATACATAAAGGTAAGAGAGAATTTTTTCCCATCTCCACACAATGAAATTTCTGTTATTTATCCTCATATTTATAACATGGGTGAAATGTTTTATTCAAAAGATAAGAAAGTTGCGTGCAGAAGCGCATATGGTTGTGCTCTTGCAGACATCGCGGAGCTGAATACCAATGTGCAATTCGCTGTGTTTGACTGCGATCTTGCAGGATCCGTCAAAACATCACAATTTGCAAAGGTATTTCCGGCAAGGTTCTATCAGGGGGGTATTCAGGAGCATAACACAGCAGTGGTTGCCGGAGCTATGTCGAAGGAGAATATCATTACTTTTTTCTCAGATTTCGGGGTTTTTGGCGTTGACGAAACATATAACCAGCAGCGGCTCAATGATATTAATAACACCAATTTAAAACTCGTGACTACACACGTTGGATTGAATGTCGGCGAGGACGGCAAGACCCACCAGTGTATCGACTATATCTCCTTGATGAGTAACCTCTTTTGTTTTAAGATCGTTATTCCTGCAGATGGTAATCAGGCAGATAAGATCATCAGATATATTGCAACTCAACCAGGTAACTTCTATGTGCCAATTGGACGATCCGGAACTGCAATTATTACTGATGAAGATGGTAATGAATTCTACGGAAAAGACTATGGATTCCAGTATGGTATTGCAGATCATTTAAGACATGGAAAGTATGCTACACTTGTTGCCACCGGCGTAATGGTTGAAAAAGCGGTACAAGTTCATGAAATACTACGTGATCAAGGCATCAAACTCGATGTGTGGAACATATCTTCTCCAACGGATATAAACCAGGACGACTTGAAAGAGATTTCAAAAAATAAGATCGTATTCACGTATGAAGATCATAATGTTCATACAGGTCTTGGAGCAATTCTTTCGGCAAAAATTAACCAAATAGGAATCCAAGCTCGTGTTCATCCGTTTGGCGTCAACAGATATGGTATTTCGGGAAGCAGTGAAGAAGTTTATTCATACCTGCATCTTGATCCTGAGTCTATCTCAGCAGATATTATTCGGATAATACAATAAACAACAACGATGAAGAAGACTTTACGAGTCTTAATAGTTTCATCCTACTCAGTTGCATTTGTTCTACGTGATATTGAACTTCTACAACAGCATTTTAATGTTGAGGTTGCAAATTTTGTCGGAATAAAAAAAACAATTAGAGAAACATTAAAAACAATTATAGTCATTTGGAAGAAACTACAATCTTGTGATCTTTCATTCATCTGGTTTGCTGATTTCAGAGCGATGATTACGATTATGTTCTCCAAGCTATTAAAGAAAAAAACGATTCTGGTGGTAGGTGGATATGAAGTTGCAAATGAACCTCAAATTTCCTATGGGGGAGCATTTAGCCCGAAACTGAAAAGTAAGATATCCTGGATCATCCGGCATGCTGACGTCGTGTTGTCTGTTTCTGAAGCAAGTAAAAATGAGTTGATTCAAAATTATGGATATACTCAATCTATTCTTGTTTATAATGGTGTTGAAACAGAGAAATTTCTCGTTGACTCTGTGATTCCAAAAGAAAATATTGCAATTACTGTTGGTGCTGTTACCTCATCGAATTTGAGCCGTAAAGGTATTGAAACGTTCGTGAAAGCAGCTGCCTATCTGCCCGGTATTCCATTTTATGTTATTGGAAAAGCTGACGAAGCAACGCTCCAATATTTGAAAAAAATTGCAACTGAAAATGTGATATTCACCGGTTATGTAATAGAAGAGGAGTTGATAAGATTTTATCAAAAGGCAAGAGTCTATGTGCAGGTTTCGGGACATGAAGGGTTCGGTATCTCACTTGCTGAAGGAATGTTATGCGAGTGCATTCCGGTAGTGACCAAAAAAGGTGCTCTTCCCGAATTGGTTGGAGATAACGGTTATTATGTCCCTTTTAATGCACCTGAAGAAACCGCAAAAGCAATCCAAAAAGCCCTTCAATCCACAAAAGGCACTCATGTCAGAAATCATATTTTAGAGCATTTCTCAATGCAAAGAAGAGAGAATGCTCTCGTTAATCTTATCAAGCATACAGCATGGAAATAAAGATAGGACTTTGTACACCTAATCCCGGTTGGGAGATCATTATAACACAGCTAGGTATAAGTTTTGAAAAGCTGGATATCAATTCAAAGATTGATTTTTCGAAGTTCAACCTTCTTATTCCAAACAGCGAACTCGCTGAAACAAAAAAACAGGATTTAGAAGCATTTATTTCAAACGGTGGTTTTGCAATTCTTGATAAAGATACATTTCCGTATTTTTTTGATAGTACATGTAAGAAAAGAAAGATAACATACATAATTCCAGGCGAAGAATCAATATTTCATTCACTTGGACTGGTTGATTTTTATACAGATTTTTATATAGCAAAAGGTGAATCTTGTAACCAAATTGATAAAGATTGCAGTGTTTACGAATCAAAGATCGGCAAAGGAAAAGTAGTGATTCTTCCCTTTTCTGTAAATGAGACGATCCTTTCAAATGCATTTAAGAGAAAACGTTTCTATGCAGACAGAAAAGAACTTCCCTCAGAAGTGGTATCGCGTGTTAGTAAGAGTAAAATTCGTGATATCATATTTACGGTGATTAGTAGATTTTTTCAGCAAATGAATATTCCTGTTGTTGAAAAAGATGTGTATCCAGATAAGACTGAAAATGCTTTTATGTTTAGAATCGATACAGATTTTTGTTCAGCCCAAGATGCACAAAATCTCTATGAGCTCTGCAAAAAATATGACATTAAAGCAACCTGGTTTGTCGATACTCACGATGAAACCTTACTTAAGGGTGTATATCCTAATTTTACAGATCATGAGATTGCTCTTCATTGTGAACATCACAAGGTACATAAAACTTACAAAGAAAATTATCATCATCTTGAACATGCTTTGGATACCTTGAGAAAAAATAGTATAGAAGTAAAAGGATTCGCTGCACCATTTGGAGAATGGAATGAATCTCTTGGACATGTGCTTAAGGATTTAGGATTTGATTATTCCTCTGAATTTTCTCTCGATTATGACGATGTAGCCTTTCATCCATTCTTTAAGGATCATTTTTCTCCTGTACTGCAGATTCCTATCCATCCAATAAGCATCGGCAGACTTCGAAGGTCACACTTCATGAATGATGAAATGGTACAATATTATAAGAATTTTATCGATTATAATTTTTCTCGAAATGTTCCCGCGATCATCTATCACCATCCTCATCATAAAAAGCTTGATGTTATCGAAGAAGTATTCTTATACATCAAAAACAAAAATGCTTGGAATCCAACGATGTATGAGTTCTCATCCTGGTGGAAGAAAAGATTGAACAATAAATTTTGGTATGATTCGACTAATGATACAATTACTATTCAGAGCAATGACTCTGAAATGACTTATTCAGTTATTACGGATCAAGGAAGTGTAACCCATCTTAAACCGAACATAGAATACAAAATAAATAGTTTGATGTTTACAAAAGTAGACCCTCTCCTTTTTGATGAAAACAAGTCAATGCGGCAATTTTACTGGAGAGATATTTTGCAAAACCATGAACATAAAAAAGCAAAGAAGCAATAATGAAAATTTACTTAGCGAGTTACCAAACATTGATGATCAATAGGGGTGGACCCACCTATAAAATTTTGTCATTAAAACAGGCTTTGGATAAACTTAAAATTAATGTTGAATTTTTCAATATGTGGGATTATGATCTGAAATTTGATGATGATGACATCGTTCATATATTTAATGCGAACATCCATACCTATCCGATGGCGATGAATCTAAAGTTGTATGGTGCTAAATATGTGGTCAATCCCATTTTTTTCAGTAACCATTCAGCTCAGATGATCCATATGTACAGGATGCTTGAAGCTCCATTTAAGAAAATTTTTAAAAGAACCTATTCCGACTACTACTTCACGAAATTCATCTGCGATAATGCTGAACAAGTGTTGCCAAATACGCGTGATGAAGGTAATCTTCTATGTGGAGGTCTTGGGGTAAAAAGTGAAAAGATCGAAGTGATCCATAATGGTGTGGAGGAACGCTTTGCTCATGCTGATCCGGCACTTTTTGAGAAAAAGTATGATCTCAAGGATTTCATTCTCTATGTAGGACATCTCGGTGCTGTACGAAAGAATGGTCCGAAGATCATCGAAGCGTTACAAAGGATCGATCATCCTGCAGTTCTTATTGCAGATGTTTTAAAGAATAAGGAGGGCGACCTTTGCAAAGAGATGCTTGGGAAATCAAAAAATATACTTCATATTGATTGGCTCAAGCATGATGACCCCTTATTTGAATCTGCATATGCGGCTTGTCATACGTTCGTTCTACCGACCCGTTATGAAACGCCGGGACGGGCTGCGCTGGAAGCGGGACTGGCAGGTGCAAATGTTGTCATAACTCCTTATGGTGGAACCAGAGAATACTTTGATTCCTTGGCAGAATATGCTGAACCATCTTCTGTTATGTCTATTATAAAAATGACTGAACTTGCATTAAATAAAAAGAAATCTTCCGATCTTCGCAACCATATTCTAAAGAATTTTCTATGGGATAAGATAGCCGAGCAGACAGTTAATATGTACAAAAACGTTCTCTCAAAATGAAAGAATATATAGAGAAAATACTCCATTACACTGCAGGAAATCTACTGCAAAAAATTATTCTCCTCATACTTCTGCCTGTTTTTACTCATTTCCTTGTACCGGAAGAATATGCAGTCTATACGAATGTTGTGGTGTTCATATCATTCGCAAGTTTGATTTATTTTCTCGGATTTCAGCAAGCGATCTTTTCTTATTTCTATGAAAAGAAATCACCCGAGTATCATTACACACTTATTAGCTCGATATTTATAACGATAATCGTATTTGGTATAATTTTATCGATAATAATTATCATTTTCAGAATTGAATTATCACAACTGATCTTACGAACAAAAGCTTTCTCTAATATCATGTTATGGGTGAGTATGATCCTTTTTTTCGATGTAGTCTATGGTATGGTTCTGAGTATCCTCAATATGATGGAGAGGTCTAAGCAATACATATTCGTCGGTAATTTCAAGCATGTTCTCCTTCTCATCTTGCTTATTGTAGCTGCTATCTCTTCAAGATTCGACCTTAAGACAATCTTTATTTTGATGACTATTTCTTCCGGTTGTGCTGCACTTGTTGCGGTCAGTGTAATGGGCTCGATCATGAGGAGATTATCACAAAATAGCAGGAGTAAGAAAATATTTTCATATCCGATCATAAAAAGACTCCTCTCCTTCGGATTGGTCATGATCCCCGGCACGTTTGCAATGTTGATCCTCAAAGTGTCTGACCGTTATATGTTGACCTACCTTTCTGCACGGTCATTATATGATGTGGGTATTTATGCGATAGGGTACCGAATCGGTATGATCATTACTTTTTTGAATTCGATCATAAGTCTTGTCTATTTCCCTTATGCGATGAGAGTTGCTGAGGATTCTAATGCAAAAAATTCGTTCAGAAAAGTATTCAATTTTTATGTTATTTTTGGAGGTTTAATTGGCTTTTCTGTCATCTTATTTTCTCCAGAAATCTTTAAGATATTTATCGATTCCAGGTATCATGAAGCGATCAAAATTGTTGTATTTGGGGTCATTTCAAATTATCTTTACGGCATTTTTAATATTATCAATCTGAGTTTCTATGTTAAAAAGAAAGCAGGAAACATTGCACTTGCTGTCGGACTTGGAGCAATTCTTAATATAGTTTTGAATTTCATGTTAATTCCTCAGTACGGGATTTATGGAGCAGGTATTGCGTCTATCATTGCCTTTGCTCTCATTGTGTTCTTCAATCTTATCATTGCGGAAAGAATGTATCCAGTAAAATATAATTTTGGATACGTAATTTTAGCAATAGTAGTTCTGGCTGCTATCTCAATAATTAATTTTATCATTCCATATCATTTTTATCATACTCTGATTAAAGTTGTTTTTATTGCTATTATTGGAGCAATATTTTTTATAATTACAAAAAAGAAAGATATTCTTCATGAGATACGAAACAAAATCTAATAAAGATTCAAAAATTAGATTTGTATTGATTTTACTTATATTTTTAGGGATTCTCTTTAGCATAGCAACAAGGTTTATAGCTATAGAAGCAGATCCTGATGTTTCGATTTCAAAACTGCAAGGTGCATATGTAACAGACGAGGGATGGAAATCGGGAAATGCAATAAACAAAATAATATCAAATAAATGGCTATGCAATGATAAAAATGATATGCTTCTATGGCCAGTAATGCCCCTGATTGTATATACATCATTTAGAATTTTTGGTTTATCACTTTTTTCATTACGTTTACCTTTTGTTCTATTTTCAATCGTACTCTTGTTTCTGATTGCAATAACCTTATTATACTCTCTGCGAGAGAAGAAAAGTAACACTTTTCTAATAACAATACTTCTTTACGTCTTTCTTGCAGCAACAAGTTATTTTTTATTCATACAAGGTAGAATCGCTTTTTTTGATATTCCAATGTTCGTTTTTGGGATGTTTGGATTGATAATTTTATATCATGCACTAAAAGAAACAAAAACTAAAAGGAAGTATCTATTATTCGCGATACATGGAGTTTCTATAGGCATATGTTTGTGTGTTAAAACGACAGGATTAATATTCTTTATATCGTCAATCGTTTCTGTTTTGTTTTTAAAAATTTTTAATGAATCGAATAATAGAGCAAATATTAAGGGATTGATTCTATTCTTTATCACAACAATATTCACACTGTTGTTGATATTACTTACTACAAACAAAATAATTACAGGTTCTTTTTTCTCAATGCCATTAAGATATATAATCAATGTTGAAACAGTTAATAATAGCCAATTCAATCCTTTGCTGATCATGAAAAATTACATGAGATTTTTTACGAACAATGTTTTGATCTATAATAGTGCTCTATTCCTCATTATGTTAGTGAGTATCATTATTATTATACAAAAATCTATTATAGTGAGGAAAATATTATTAATTGATTTAATAATGTTATCTCTTACAATATCCAGCTTCTTGTTTTTGGGATATTTTACTCCTCAAGCAGAACGTTACTTTACTATACTTCTTATTCCAATGCTCTATTTTGTTCCGAAAATATTTCTTGTTATGAAAGATTATTTTCATTCGAATAGTAATATAGATATTAACCCAAAAAGTATATTAATCGTTTTCATATTGATTGTACTTTCAAACACATGGAACATATGGAAAATGGGAAATTTTTTATGTCATAGGAATTTCACACTTAAAAATTCAGCACTTTCTATTCAGAAAGATATTGAAGCAGATATTAATGAAAAATACGTAGAATACACAAACTGTATGTTTGGCATGCCTTCAAGTATCCTTGCAGCAATAAACCATTTGCCATTTGTATATCACCAGGAAGATAATTCAGGTAATTATTACATCACAAATGAACCAAATGAGTTTGACGATTCAAAATATACTTTAATTTCTCAGTATGATATCTTTAATTTTCCTAGTTCTGAATGTCATATTTTTTTATTAAAATCCCGAAATATTCAAGTATATAATAAGGCGAAAGAGTAGTGAAAAACGTTCTATTCATATCCTATTTTTTCCCACCTCTTGGTGGACCGGGTGTGCAACGATCTGTTAAATTCTGTAAGTATCTCCCTGAATTCGGATGGCATCCAATAATCCTCACTGTCAAAGATATAGCGTATATAGCAAGGGATGATTCACTCACTACAGAAGTTAAAAATGTGGATCTTGATAGAACCGATTCGCTGGATATGATGCGTCTTTTGTATCTTTTTGAAAAGCTCAAAGATACAAACCAGGAACAAGGAATCTATACAAAGACTTCACAGCATAGAAAGCAGTTCTTCAGAGATATATTTCCTATCGATTCAAAGATTGGCTGGATACCTTTTGCATATCGTGAAGGAAAAAAAATATGTAAAACCCAAAATATTGATGTCATTTACAGTACTGTGGGACCATTTTCTTCAGCTATTCTTGGATATAGGCTTTCAAAGAAATTTGGTATACCTTTCGTTGTTGATTATCGTGATCTCTTTGTTGGGAAGCCGGATGAAAGTTATTTAACATCATGGCATGAAAGATATGCATACAAATGGGAGAAGAAAATTCTTAGCCGGGCATCTGCAGTCATTATGAATACTGAAAGGGCAAAAAAAAGGATATGTGAATTGTATCCTTTAATAAATGATACAAAATTTAGTGTGCTGTATAATGGCTTTGATGCCGAGGATTATTCCCAAAATTTTGCTACGTCAAAAAACAAGATTATTTTTACTTATACCGGCGGATTTTATGGAGAGCGCAGTCCAGCTTTTCTCATCAAGGCACTAGAAGAATTGAAGGAATCCAGGATATTGCCAGAAAATGTTTTATTCAGATTTTTCGGGAATATATCAGACTCTATTCGAGAAGAATTTGAACATTCAAAGATTAAAGACCACATACAACTGACCTCACAAGTATCACACAAGGATTCTATTAAAGAACTCCTAGAAAGTGATTTCTTGCTTCTGTTTATTGCAAAGTACAAAGGAGAACTTGTTATACCGGCAAAACTTTTTGAGTATCTTGCAGCACGAAAGCCGATCTTGGCTATAATTCCATCACAAGGAGAAGCTGCTCATATCATTAACAGGAACAATGCAGGAATTGTGTGTGAGTCGGATGATATTGAAAAGATCAAAGAAGCTGTCGTAGAGTTAGTAAGAGAAAGAGAACTCGGTATTATCACATCCAGATTTCCTTTAGCAGCAAATGATTATTCAGTTTTTGAGCGTAGAACATTGACGGGAAAACTTGCTGAAACCCTCAATATGTTACTATGAAATATAAGATTTGTCATGTTCAGTTGCTTCCACTCCTTTCCGGGGTACAGAACATGATGATCCATCTTCTCGATCATCTTGATAAAACAGAATATGATATAACGGTCATCTCAGCTCCTGATGGTCCAATGATTAACAAGTTACATGAGATGAAGTTAAAGCATGTTGCATTTTATCATTTGATTCAGAAAATCAATCTGCACGATGTATTCATCTTATTCAGATTCTATAAATTCTTCAGAAATAATCGATTCGATATAGTTCATACTCATTCATCCAAAACCGGTTTATTGGGCAGAATAGCCGCAAAACTCGCAGGTGTGAAGATAATTATTCATACGATTCATGGCTTTCCTTTTCATCCCTATCAATCTCCACTTGTACGAAAATTCTATGAAAATCTTGAGCGATTGGCAGGCATTTTCTGTGATCAGGCGGTTTCTGTGAATGTATTCGAGCGTGATCTTGCAGTTGAAAAACATCTCATCAATAGAAACAAAATTATGACTATCTGCAATGGCATCGTAGGATTGGAATCCCATAATCCCATAACACGCGAAACATTTGGTTTGAAAAAAGAGAAAGTGATCGTCGGATCAGTTAGCCGATTTTCGGAACAGAAGAATATTATCAACCTTATCAATGTAGCTGTCGAAGTGGTTAAACAAGCAGAGAATATTGTATTTGTTTTTATCGGTGACGGGGAGTATTTTGAGGAAACACAGGACATTATACACAAAGCTGGAGTTACTCAAAATATCAAACTCGTTGGCTGGCAGTCGAATGTTGAAGACTGGTATGATTTATTCGATATTGTTATCCTTTATTCGAAATGGGAGGGGCTCTCATTGACACTTCTTGAAGCAATGAGCATGAAAAAACCTCTTATTGCATCAAACATAAAAGGGAATAATGAACTCATTATTGACGGAATAAATGGATACCTCGTTGATATAAATAATCATCAAGAGTTGACAAAAAAAATCATATCTCTATCAAAAGACACGCTGACGCAAAAAAAATTTGGAGAAGCGGGTTATAAGATATTTTTAGAGTCATATACACTCGATACGTTCGTGAGTTCATACGAACAATTATATCAGAGATTAATAGAGAAAAAATATGATTAATATATTTGTTACGATTGGAACCTTTTTACTTGTTTTTTTGCTTACCCCAGTAAATATCTGGTTCTCGAAGCGAGTGGGAAACATTGATGAACCCAGCGATAGGAGTATTCATGCAAGTATTACTCCCAGCAGCGGTGGTTTAGCGCTTTTTGTTGGGATATTTATAACCCAGTTGATATTAGTTTTCTTTAAATTCCAGGAACTCAATAGTTTGATGTATGGCTTGTTAATAGGAGGGATTCTCATTGTGATACTTGGTTTGCTCGATGACCTCTACAATCTCCCTGCTTGGCTGAAAGTGATCATAGAGATCGGGATTGGGCTCATTATGATTTCTTTTGGTTTCAAGATCGAGCTACTCACAAATCCTTTCGGAGATCCTATCAATATCGGTTTCATATCCTATCCTCTTACCATTTGCTGGTTTTTGCTGGTTGTGAATGCGATCAATCTCATTGATGGACTTGATGGACTTGCGACAGGGATCATTGCTATTGTCTCTCTCATACTTGGTATTGCCGGATGGAGTACCGGTAATTATTTTGTAGCTCTTTTTAGCTTTTCCATCTTAGGGGGCTGTATTGGCTTCTTACGATACAACTTTCATCCTGCTAAGATCTTTCTTGGTGATGCTGGAAGTTTATTTCTTGGATTTTGCATTGCTACTCTATCCATTGCTGGAAATGCGCAATACAAAGGAGCAACTGCACTTACCATGCTGGTGCCGATCATCGTGTTGTCTGTACCGTTAATCGATACTTTATTTGCGATCTTTAGAAGGATCAGATCAACAAAACACATCTTCCAGGCAGATAAGAACCACCTTCATCACATACTTCTTGAGATTGGTCTGAGTTATAAGACAGTTGTACTGATCGGATATTTCATAACATTGCTTTTTGGTCTTGTATCATTGGGATTTCTTTTAGTTGACAGGAAAATCCTGCTCAGTCTTTTGCTAGGTATGGGTGTATTGATTTTTATAATTTTCTATAATATAATAAAAAGCGAGTTTATGAAAAAATGAAAAAAACAGCAATTACACTATGTATGATCTGTCTTGTATCATTTTCTGCTCTTGCTTACGAGGCAGAAGATATTTCGCTTGCAAACTGGAATGTGTATACCAATACAACATATATACATCAACTGATATGTGAAGGAGATTCAGTTATATCTGCATCATGGGGTGGAGTAAGCATTTATGACACTGAGACCGGAACCTTTATACCAATAACAAAGGGCGATGGTCTTGCGAAGAACGAATTATGGTCGGTTCATTATATTCCTGAGATCGATGAATACTGGTTTGGCACCTTTACTGAAGGAGTAATGCGCTATAAAAATGGTGAAATTCTCAGTCCCTACCAGGAAAATCAAGGTATTGACGGATATTACATTTATGATATCGATGATAATGGAGAGTATATCTTTGTTGCTTCTGAAAATGGACTTTCTATGTTTGAAATCATATTGGGTGGTAAACCAATCTTCAAAAAAACCTTCATTGCACCGCGTTGGCTTTCTCATGACAGAGTAAACAGCATAGCTATCGATGACAGTAATAGGATCTGGGTAGCTACTGATGAAGGAATCGATTACACGAAGATTGTGTATGACGAAATGATCTTAAGTACAAATTGGAATCACATTAATTCATCAACAATTGGCTATCCTCTAGCGAGTGATAAGATAAAAACCATAGCGTATCAAAACTCAAGAATTTATTTTGGAACAGAAGACGGATTTGCTTATATAAAAGATATTCATGCTGATAATTTTGAATATGAAGCATTCAATACAGCATTACCAAGTGTCTATATTCAAGATATCCAGCCTGTATCAGACACACTATTCATTGTAGCATTTGGCTGGTTCGACGAGGATGAACAGGCAATTGAGGCGGCCGCTGGTATAAGTCAATATGAATATGATGGATTAAGTTGGGTTCCCAGACATTGGAATAGTGAGAATGATTTCGTGGACCAAATATCTGACATAGCCATTGATGATGAACAGAATATCTGGGTTTCAACATGGGGTGAGGATCTGTATAGAAAAACACTGGAAAGTGGACAATGGATTAATGTAAAGCGTAACTGTATTGGATTCAATTTTGCTTCATACCTTTTCATTGACCATGAAAAGCGACTTTGGTGTGCAAGCGGTTTGATCGGCTCAGGTGCACGCCAGGGAGTAAAAGGAATCTCAGTTCTTGAAAATGATCATTGGACTACATATAATATGACGAACAGCAAACTCGTTGGTGATAAATCATTCAGGATTACACAGGATTTAGGACACAGGATATGGGTTGGTGACTGGAATAGCGGTATCACGAGGATTACTGATTATGGAGAAGATACAGAACTCTGGCAGTCGATAACTAGCAGATCAACCTGTGATGTGCCGGGGATCATAGAGGAAAATACGATATCCTTTTTGCAAAATGATGAATATGGCAATATGTGGATAGGTGACTATAACAAAGATATTAAAATTGTGGTGAATGATGATAGTGTATATGGTTTTCAGGGCTTTGTTCCATCATCACATCCAAATGACAAACAGGATCCTATATCAATTCTGTTCCTGCCTTACAGTCAGGTTTGGTTTGGTGCATATTATAGTGGGATGCGTTACTGGGATGGAACAGGATTTCCAATAGTCAATGATATTCACATCCCTGCTGGCAATCCATCCTTTTCCGGTCCTATACTCAATATCGAATACCAGGAATCCGAAGATGGACGTTATCTCTGGGCATGCGGTGTAGATGGATTATATATGTATGATTTCTATTGGCAACAATGGTTCAGGTATTCGAACGGGCTTGTTGAAAACGTGAAAATGTATCGCTGGAACGGCATCGAGTGGGATAATTACGATTATTACTGGTATGATGATGAAGGTAATCCAGAACCGCGTATGGGATCAGGAAAAGCAATACAGATCAACCAGGTCTATGTCGATCAGCATGGAAGGAAATGGATAGCCACGAATGGTGGTGGTATCTCTGTTCTTGATGAAGAGAACTATACTTTCAGAAATTTTACAACTGAAAATTCATCCCTACCAAGCAATGCTGTTCTCTCATTTGCACATAATGTTTATACTGGTGAATTGTATGTTGGAACCGCTGAGGGTATGTGTTCATTCAACATCGGTGCTCAGATCAATAATACACAAGGGACCGATAGTGGTGAAAAAATTGTGATCTATCCCAATCCTTTCAAGCCCTCTGAACATCCTTATGTCTATTTTGAAACCAGACCCAATGCAAAACTACCGGCAGGAATCAATACTCTTTACATTTATAATCTTGCAGGTGAACTCATTGCTGAAATAGGGGAATCAGATCATTTTAGATTTTTCTGGGATGGCAAGAACAATGGCAAAGATGCTGCAAGTGGAATTTATTTCTACGTTATATCATCAGATTCTGGGAAAAACTATGTGAATGGTAAATTTGCACTAATCCGCTAGCATGCAACCGGAGTAAATGTGGCATTCCAGTTGCAAGATAATATACAATTCGTTCCGGGGGTAGGACCGAAACGTGCTAAGCTTCTCAATAAGCTGGGTATTAAAACCGTAAAAGACCTTCTTTTTTACTTTCCAAGAGATTATCTCAGCAAGGTATCAGGAAAAAGAATCGCTGACCTGAAGATCAATGACATGGCAAGTGTGAGAGGACATATTACTGGATTCGAATCAAAAGGTAATAAATATCATAAACATCCGTTCACAGTTTTTATCTCTGACGGCACCGGCTACCTGATCTTGATGTGGTTTCGTCCAACTCCCTGGCTCGTGGAACAATTTGAAGTTGGCAAAGAGATAATCATTCTTGGAAAAATTCAGTATTACTATAACAAATTATGCGTCATACATCCTGATTTTGAGATTGTGCAGGATAAGGAGAAAAAGAGTTTCTGGGTCGACCAGGATATTCTACCGCTTTATCCTCTGACAGAAGGAATTTCGAACAAAACACTCAGAAAAATAATGCGGACAGTTCTTTCACAGGAATTGATGCTAGATGAAACAATTCCTCAGTATATCAGGGATGATAAACAACTCTTGCCCCTCAACGATGCTCTCTATAAAATTCACATTCCTGAAAATGATGAAGATATTAAGAACGCACGAAAACGATTTGTCTTTGAAGAACTCTTCTTCCTCGAACTGATGCTTGCTCGTAAAAAGGTAAACTGGCATAAAGCCTCCGGTTATTCGATGGAGTTAATGAGAACCTATACGACTAAACTAAGAGAATCGCTACCCTTTACGTTAACACACGCCCAAAAACGTGTTCTCAATGAGATTGTTGAAGACATGAAATCTCCTCATCAAATGAACCGGCTTCTTCAAGGAGATGTTGGATCGGGTAAAACGATCATCTCGATCTTTGCTATGCTTCTGGCAATCGAAAATGGCTTCCAGGCAGCAATTATGGCACCGACAGAGATTCTTGCTACACAACACTATTTTTCTTTACGAGAATTTCTTGAGAATTTTGGACTTCGTGTTGAACTCCTTTTGGGAGGAACATACGCAGGAAAAAATGAGATTAAAGCAGCAATCGAGAGAGGTGATGTTCATATTGCGATCGGCACCCATTCACTTATTCAAAAAGACGTGAATTTTAAAAAACTCAGCATGATCGTTATCGATGAGCAGCACAGATTCGGAGTGATGCAGCGTCTAACCTTAACTCAAAAAGGGCACACACCAGACAAACTGATCATGAGTGCCACACCAATTCCGCGATCACTTGCACTTACGGTTTATGGCGATCTCGATGTCAGCGTCATCGATGAATTGCCACCTCATAAAAAAGAAATCTATACAAACTGGATTTCCTCAAGTAAAAAAGCACAGGTATATGATTTTATTAGAAAACAGCTCAAGCAAGGTCGGCAGGTCTATGTGGTCTGTCCACTTGTAGAAGAATCTGAGAAATCGGATTTGAGGGATGCAACGAATACCTATAAAGAATTGCAGAGCACTGTTTTTAAAGAATATTCGGTCGGACTTCTCCACGGCAGAATGACGAACCAGGGAAAAGATCAGATCATGCAGGATTTCAAAGCGCATGCCATCGATGTACTTGTTTCAACGACTGTCATCGAAGTTGGCATTGACCTACCAAATGCAACCATTATGATGATCGAGCATGCAGAAAGATTCGGGCTATCTCAACTCCATCAGCTTCGTGGACGTGTGGGACGGGGTGCTTATAAATCTTATTGTGTACTTGTGGCTTACGAACCGATAAGCGAAGAGGCAATGATACGGCTTAATACAATGAAAGAGACGAATGATGGATTTAAAATCTCAGAAGTAGATCTTGAATTACGTGGTCCCGGAGAATTTTTTGGAACCAAACAGTCAGGTTTACCTGCTTTTAGGATTGCAAATATTGTTCGTGATCGACCAATCCTCGAAGATGCGAGAAAGCTGGCTTTCAGTATTATCCAAAACGATTATAACTTGGATGATGAAAAGAACAGGGAATTGAACGAGAAGTATAAGAAATATTATCTTAAAAGGGAGCGGCTTTTCAGTTATTGATTGTAAATCTGGAAAATATTGTTACATTCAGTATATACGATCACTTCTCCTGCTCAGAAGCTTTCAACATCGTCGTAACAAAATCCTCTTTCTCAAACACTCGTTTAGCAACATCCTGAATATCGCCTGGAGTTATATTCTCGATCTCAGCAATGACTTTATCGATGGGATAAATTTCTTTTATATAAATATACTGCTTAGCCAGACGGTTCATACGAGCTGATGTGCTTTCCAATCCAATCAAAATACTCGATTTGAGAAGCGCTTTCGTTCGTTCGAGTTCAATGTCTGCTACTGGTTTATCAATAATGGATTTGATTTCCTTGTGAATAAGATCGATGCTTTTTTTGCTGTTTTTTGGCTTGGTTGCTGTATAGATCCCGATGCAGCCAGTGTCATGAAAGAAATCTGTAAACGAGCCGATATCATATGAAATGCCGTGCTTTTCCCTGATGTTTTGAAAGAGTCGTGAACTCATTCCTCCAGACAAAATTGCATTAAGGGTCAGCAGTTTGTAGCGATCCTTATCTGTATAGGGGAATGTCCTTGTTCCAATGCAAACATGTGACTGATGGTTAGCATTTTTTGTGTAAACATTTTTAAATTTCCTGATTGGTGCAGGAGATACTAATTCCCTGACAGATGTTGCTTTTTCTTGAGCATCAAAAGCAAAATATTTTTCTACTAATTGAACGAGTTGTTTATGATCAATGTGTCCAGAAACAGAAATGATGATACGTTCAGGAGTATATTCTTTAGAGATGAACGAGGTGCAGGTTTCTTTCTGAAATTCCATAACCTCTTCTTTGTACCCAACGATTGGATGGCCAAGAGAATTCTCAGGATAGATGTTTTCATAAAAAAGATCGAAGATAAGATCACCGGGAGTGTCCTGTATATCGCTTATTTCGTCGATGACAACATCTTTCTCTTTTTGTAGTTCATCTTCAGGAAATGTTGAATGTAGAAGCAAATCTGAGATAAGGTCTATACTATGTTCAAGGTATTCTTCAAGGCATCGGGCATATATGCATGTATATTCCTTGCTTGTAAAAGCATTGATCGAACCGCCGACTGCTTCAAGATAATTTGCGATTTCAATCTTGGTTCTTGTGGTTGTCCCTTTGAACAGCATGTGTTCAAGAAAGTGCGCAATTCCACGATTATGTATGGTCTCATCGCGAGAGCCAGCATTGATCCAGACTCCGATAGAGAGGGAACGAACGTGTTCTATATGCTCAGAAAGAACCGTTACACCGCTGGTAAGTGTTGAGATTTGATAACTCATTTAATCTTTCTTTAAGTACTTACTCAACATTTTTTCACTTATTGATTTAGGAACATACTCTCTGATCGAACCCCCGGAGCTAATGATCTGTTTGACGAGTGTGGAGCTGAGGTAAAGATATTTACTATGAGGGATGAGAAAAACGGTTTCAACCTCTTCGGAAAGAGTCCTGTTTGCCAGAGCGATCTGGAGTTCATATTCAAAGTCAGATACCGCACGTAGTCCACGGATCATAACAGAACTTTGTCTTTTCCTAACATACTCGACAGCAAGTCCTGAGAATGCTTCAACCGTTACGTTTGGAATATGTTTGGTGCATTCATGCGCAAGTTCGACCCGTTCCTCAAGAGTAAACAGGCAGTCTTTGTATGTTTCTTCAGCAACGCCGATAACAACTTTATTAAAAATTCGTGCAGCCCTTTCTATAATATCAATATGTCCATTTGTTATCGGATCGAAGGTTCCGGGATATATTGCAATTTCTTTCATGATAGTCCTTAAATTTGGTTACTTTTTCATGATATCTTCAATATCAGATATTTCTTTAGGTATGTGCTCGGAAAGATTCTCATACCCGTTCTTTGTAACAAGTATGTCGTCTTCAATTCTGACGCCGATGCCTTCTTCGGGAATGTAAATCCCTGGCTCAACAGTAATGACCCATCCCTCTTCCAGTTTTTTGGATCGATCCACCAGATCATGCGCGGCAAGACCAAGTGTATGACTTACTCCGTGCATGTAATACTTCTTGAATTCTTCATCTTTCTTGATGAGTTTTAACTGCTTGAGTGCCTTTTTCATCAATTTAATAGTTTCATCCTGAAGATCTTTCAGAGTAAGACAGGGTTTTACTTTCATGATAATTTCCTTATTTATGGTGAGCACTGCTTCATACACTTCTTTTTGACGCTTTGAGAAAGTGCCGTTTGCAGGAAATGTTCGTGTGATATCTGCACAATATTCATTCCATTTTACACCAACATCCGTAAGAACAAGGTCATGTTTACCAACTTTTCCGATATTCTTTTCATAGTGTAGAATGGTGGCATTTTTACCGCTGGCAATGATGGGGGAAAATGCCATTTGTTTCGCATTATTTTTTACGCATTCAAGCCTGAAATGAGCTTCCAGTTCATACTCCATCATACCCGGCTTCGTATTCTTCATAATATTGAGAATTGCATCACGAGTGATACGAATTGCCTCTTTCATCTCTTCTATTTCCGGTTTTTTCTTAACAGCTCGAAGCTGTGTAATGAGCTGTCCGGTATTGCGAATGTTCAATGTAGGATAATGTGTGGTGAGCTCTTTCAATTGAGAAAGAGAATCCGTCAGATTTGAGTTGATCTTACTGCTTACATGGTCAAAAAAACATTCACTGCTTGAGAGAGCAATCGGGTGTAATACATCCGGCAACTCATCAACGTAATAAACCCTCTCAACTCCGGATATCTCCTGCACTTCTTCTTTTGAGAGTTTCTTGCCAATCCAAACTTCCATCTCAGGAATATTTCTCTCAATGAAGAGCATGGCATGTTCTGTTTTACCATATTTTGCTACAATGAGTTGAGCATTTGCTTCTTTGAGTCCTGTCAGGTAAAAGAAATTTGCATCCTGAACGAATTCAACCGGTAATTTCCCGGAATCTGTTAGTGTTGCAGAAAAAACCGCAAAACTTTTATCTGGCATCAATGTAAGCAATGCTTTTCTATTTGAAAGATAAAATTGCTTTTTCATCAGACCACCTAGAATATTTTTCACATAACTGGAATGAGGGTAAGAAGTTGGCAATTTTTTTATGAATCGTTATGAGAGAATAAGAAGCCTTGGATATACTGTTGAATATGGACGAATTTAAATATAAGATCCGTAAAAACTTTTTCTCATGATCTTAACAACATTATCCATATCCTGAGGAATCGGGCTTGTGACAAAGATATTTTCGTTTGTTATAGGATGTATGAACTCAAGCTGATGAGCATGGAGTGCCTGTCTTCGTATTGTGTTTGCCAGAAGGTGCTTGATTATTTTTTTTGCTCGTTCGGGTACGAGATTCACCATCTGTTTTTGCGTTGAATAGAGTGTGTCTCCCATCACAGGATGATGAAGATGGGAAAAATGGACTCGTATCTGGTGAGTTCTACCAGTCTCAAGATCAATTTTTACAATATCAATCCCGGGGAAGGTTTCAATAACTTCGTAATGTGTAATCGCTATTTTACCCTCATCAATAACAGACATTTTTCGTGAATTGACAGGATTCCTTCCAAAATAGGTGCGGATCGTACCTTCATTGTTTTCAAGGTTTCCCATGGTGAAAGCGATATATGTTTTTTGAATTTGATGATTTGAAAAAAGTTCTTTTAACTTAGTATGAACGAGATCATTCTTTGCAACGATGATTAAACCGGACGTATCTTTATCAAGTCGATGAACGATACCCGGGCGTAGGGGATCATCAGGTTCAGAAAGCTGCTTGAGATGATACATGATAGCATTTACGAGCGTTCCATGATAGTGACCTGGAGCAGGATGAACGACCATACCCACAGGTTTATCGATAATTGCTAAATACTCATCCTCATAGACAAATGAGAGTTCAATATTTTCAGGGAAAATGTCCTTTTTTAATGGAGGTGGGATCTTTATATGAATGATCTGATTTTGCTGAACATGTTCGCTTTTTTTTACCGGTTTCCCGTCAAGTGTCACGAAACCATCTTTCATAAGTCGATCAACAAAGGATCGTGAATACAGTTCGTTTATGTTTAAGTTCGCTAAATACTTATCAATCCTGATACTCTCTTCGGTGCGAACTGCGAAAGTGAATTCCCTGTCAAACCTATCATTCTGCTCGTGATTTTCCATCTTCAGTCCCGGGTGATTCATATAATTTTTTCAAGTCGATACCGGTTATGACAAAGACCATCCCTATCACCAAACCCTCTTCATTATGAATAATACCTACATGAAATGATACATGTTTTTTTATTTTTGGAATATAAATCTTCCTCTCAGGAACCAGCATTTTTTGAGCAACCGATTCCTGGAAGAATTTGAAAACTTCACCTTCATAATGATAATCCAGCAGTGGAGGATTGTCTTCCACAGAGGTCAGTCCGAGAAGTTTCTGAGCATGTCTATCTATCATGACAATTTCATCTTTTTCATTTGTTATAATGATGCCGTCATCAGTATTTTCAAGTATCACATTCAACCGGTGAGCGTATTCAAGGATTTTACTCTTCTTCTCAATATCGAATTGTTTCAGATTTGTGATCATCTGGTTTGTTGCAGCAATAAGTGTTGCAACGGGTCCTGTATGATATTCTTCTGGAATCGAAATATCAAATTTACCTCTTTTTAACTCTTCAAAAACAGATTCAATTGGTCTTAGTGAATTTTGAAGTATCATAGGAACATAAAAAAGAAGGACAATACCGAGAATAAGCTCGATGAATAGAAAGATGTATTGAATTGTCATGATCCTATCGCGAACGATTTCTGGCATTGCAGGATTATTAATTTTATAGAGAATAAAGCCTGTATTAGCAATAATAAAAATTAATAGAATAATGACGATGATACGTAATTTTGATTGGAATGTTAAATGCATGGTATCTCCAAATTATTCCTTGACCTTGTGTTTTTCTGCCATCTTTACAAGAGCGTCAACATCATTATTTTTACCAATGATGATGATCTTATCCGTTTTATGGAGTACATCGTCAGCAGAAGGTAGAACATTCGTTTCTTCAAGGAGAATGTTGTTGCCAAGTTCATCAACGGTGGGTTTGGTACTTTTTATGGCAATGATACTAATATTATATTTGTTTCGTACATCGAGTTCTTTAAGACTTTTGCCCACAAAGAAAGCCGGTACTGCGATTTCAACGACACTATGTTCTTTTGAAATTTCTGTATACGTAAAAATATGTTGAGAGATCAGCAGATTTGCAATTTCTCGACCCACATATTGTTCAGGGAAAATTGTGCGTTGCACTCCCATGATCGAAAGGATTCTGGCATGGAGCTCACTATCGACTTTTGCGAGAATTTTACCCACACCGATTTTTCGTAGAACTGCTGCAGAAAGAACGCTTACTTCAATATTTTCTCCAATTGCGATGACAACAGCATCAACGTTTCCAATATCGATTGCACGAAGCGCTTGTTCGTCTGTACAATCCAGACAAACAGCATTGGTCACAAAAGCACGAGCTTCCTCGACCTTCTTCTCGTCATTGTCGATCGCAATTACTTCAGCGCCTTTTTTTACAAGGGTTTCAGCAATTGTAACACCAAATCTACCAAGTCCGATAACGCCAAATTGAGCCATTGTTCCTCCGAACAACTATCTTTTAACCGATAGCTATATTTTCATCAGGATAATGATAATGAACACTTATTTTTTTCTCGCTTAATGCGAAAGCGATAGTCAGGGGACCAACACGTCCAAGATACATTAAAGCAATAATTGCAAGTTTACCGATGGATGTCAAGTGTGGAGTGATACCCATTGAGAGACCGACGGTACCAAAAGCCGAAAATGCCTCAAAGATTATCTGTTCAAATTTGAACCCACGGCTTGCTTCTGATATAAGAAGAACGAGAATAAGTGTTACGAGTATCGTTGCAGAAATCGAGATGAGAGACATCACTTTTTTTGTATTTTCTGATGAGATCGAGCGATGAAATACTTCAACATCCTCACGATGTCTAATGATCGACCATACAGACAATACCAGTATTGCAAAACTTGTTGTTTTTATTCCACCACCTGTAGAACCAGGAGATGCTCCAATAAACATAAAAACGATCATTAAAAGCACAGATGCAAAACTCATTTTCGAAATATCGAGGGTATTGAATCCTGCGGTTCGAGTTGTCACAGATTGGAATGTCGAAGCGAGAATACTATTCTTCATGGGTAATTGATTCAACTGATTGTTATACTCGAAAGCAAAGATAAGAACGCTACCAATGATAATGAGTGCAACAGTTGTAACGATCACAACTTTTGAGTGCAAGGATAGAAATCTAATATGTCTTCTTCGTATAACATTGTTATAAACATCCAGTAGAACAGTGAAGCCAATACCACCAAAAATGATTAACGACATGATAACAAGGTTGACTGTCCAGCTACCCTGGAAACCGATAAAGCTGTCCGGGTAGAGACAAAATCCTGCATTGCAGAAGGCAGAAACAGAATGGAACATACTATGTCCAAACAGGTCCATATTTGAGAGTGCAGCAAAGTGGTTGAGAGGTCTGAACTTCAAGAACAGAATCATTGCTCCGACAAGCTCAAAGATCAACGTTGTAATAATAATTGCTCGAAGCAATTTTACCACACTCTCTTTTGTTGCTTCACCAAGAACCCCTTGCAGAAGGGATTGCCCCTGAAGGCTGATTTGTTTACCGAAGAGCATGATCAGGGTAGTAGAGAAGGTCATAATACCGAGTCCACCGATCTGCATTAGGATGAGTATGATTATATGTCCAAAAGAGGAGAAGTCAGCACCGGTATCGAGAACAATCAAACCTGTTACGCACGTTGCAGATGTTGCTGTAAAACCCGCATTGATAATTCCAATACTTTCTCCATTTGATGAAGCGAGCGGGAGACTGAGGAATGTCGTTCCAAGAAGGATAATAATACCAAAGCTGAGAAGGATCACTTTGGAGGGATGGTTTCTAAATCTTGAGAAAAGATTAACAGCTGGTCTTGTTGAAGCAAGCATATCTATAAGGATGACAATTTGTCTCAGGATAATATATACCTGGAATACAATCAGATCGTTATAAAAAACAAAGGAAATAACAACGGCACAAAGATCGAAAAATATTTTCTTGATGTAAGAAAAGCTACCTCGATTGTAATAAATCTTAAGAATATTGAGAAATGCAAAATACAGGATGAGAATCTGCGTATATTGGTTGAAAAGCGGTATAATTTTGGGGTGGAATTGCTGATAAATAATGAAGAAAGCCAGGCAAATAGCTACAGGAAACACATTAACAGTTCAAAGAATTGCCAATATTCTTTCTTGAAATCAATTCGCTTAAACATAATTTTCAGTAGCCTAAAGCTATGAACAGTGCATGAATATTATATTTCTGAGTCAGAATGATGTTAAGAAAACAGTAATATTCCTTTGCGCTTTTTGATACCTTTCGTTATTCTTCGGTTATTGTTTCAGCAATGTTCTTTACCGTAGGTCTTTTCCCTCGTTTCACCTTTGTGCTTTTACTTCGAAGTTTTCTCAGATATAAAAGTTTTGAGCGGCGTACACGACCATAACGTACTATTTCAATTTGTTGGATCAATGGTGAAAAAAGAGGGAAAATACGTTCCACTGCAACACCATGGCTGATCTTACGTACGGTAAAAGTCTTATTGATTCCAGAACCTTTCTTCTGGATTACGATACCTTGAAAAACCTGGATACGTGGTTTTTCGAATTCTCGAATTACATAGTGCACTTTTATTGTGTCTCCGGTATTAAAATCCGGTAGATCTACATTCATTTGTTCTTGACCAACTCTATATAAAATATCCATTAAAACCTCATTATTGCTTAATTATTTTAAGTCCTTAATATTTTTTGTGAATTGTGCCTTTATTCGTAATTGCCAATTAACCTGTCAAGTGTTATAGCAATAGCACTGCGAACTGAAAGATGATTATATGGACCGGTTCCTTCGATACGTAAAACGTGGAAATTACTTGAGTTTATTAACTCCTCTGACATACCATAGCCGGTTCCAAAAAGGATAAGCTTTGGAAACGATCGATCTATTATTCTTCTCATCTCTTTGTAAGAAACACTACCGGGAACTAATCTGGCAGAAGTAGTGATAATAATTGGATCCTGTGAATACCTATTTTTGATCCACTGTTTTGCGGATTCAATATCCGGGACAAACTCGATAAGTTTAAAGGCATCAAATCGATTGATATTATATTGCTTACCTGGACCTGTTCGCCAGAAATCCTGAAGTTTATTAAAAATCTCTTTCTGCGCTGGTTCGGGATTTATTATAAAGTAATTCTTGATACCATAGGTTTTGCATGTTCGAGCTATGTCGTGAATATCGAGATTGGTGAGAGAAGTTGTAACGATCTCTTTGTTTTTGTTATATACAGGATAATGGACTAATCCAAGAAACAGATTATCATACATGTGGAACTCCTTTCACCTTATCTTTCAATCTTTTCCGCTTTTTTTTTTGCCATTCTTCGATTTTTTTATGATTACCAGATAGTAGCACATCGGGTACCTTATAACCTCGATATTCACGCGGTCTGGTATAGTATGGACCATCAAAGCTGTCTTCCTGAAAAGAGTCACTGTACGCAGACTCGATGTTCGTAAGTACACCTTCCTGAAGACGAGCTAACGAATCGATGATAATCATTGCTGGAAGCTCACCACCAGATAGCACGTAATCGCCGATTGAAATTTCTCTGGTTACAAGATGCTCACGAACACGATAGTCAACATCCTTGTAGTGTCCGCATAAAATTGCAAGATATTTTTCATTACTTAATTCTTCAGCGATTTTCTGATTATACCTTTCACCTTGAGGAGTTAAATAGATGAGAGGGAAAGGAGCATCATCTATTATTTCTCTTCTTCTTTCTTTAAGAAAATCAATTGCGTCAAAAATAGGTTGTGGCTTAATGACCATACCCGGGGCTCCTCCAAAGGGGTAGTCATCAACCTGTTTATGTTTGTCATCTGAAAAATCTCGGAAATTAATCAGTTCGATCGAGAGCTTTTCCCGTTCAATAGCTCGTTTCACAATGCTGTGTGCAAGCGGACTTTCAAACATTTCAGGGAATAGTGTCAGAATATCAATGTGCATTGAGTAAACCTTCGATCGGTTCAATCATGATCTTCTTTTCATCGTGATTAATAACTTTTATGAACTCATCACAGAAGGGGATCATTATTTCTTTATCATCGTTAGGTATTATCAGGATGTCCTGTCCAGGAGTTGATAATATATCTGATACTTTTCCGATAAACACGCCATCGTTTGTAATAACTGTGTAGTTAACAAGCTGGTTAGGATAAAATTCATCTTCTTCCAGAACTGGAAGCATATCTTCCGCTACCATTAATTGTGCTTTGACCAGTTCGTGGGCTTCTTCTTT
>JAFGDR010000052.1 GCA_016932035.1 Candidatus Cloacimonadota bacterium | reverse complement strand
GTCGCGCATAGGATGAGAGCGATTCGATATACCTGCGCTGTCCTTCTGCATAGAGTGTGTCAAACGCAAGAGAGGATTTCCCCGACCCGCTCACGCCGGTAAACACGATCAATTTGTTTCGTGGAAGAACTACATCGATGTTCTTCAGGTTATGCTCCGCAGCACCCTTGATGATGATGTTTTTTTTCATAAAATTTCAAGACCTCGAAAATAAAAGTGTAATACATTATTAATGTGGGTTTGGGATGTCAAGCTCCTGGAATTATTTTGGATATACTTAACAAAACATCGATCGGTTACAGGTAAGTGAATATTAATGTAGCAAAGATATCAAAAGTGTTGATTATGTTCATTTTTTTCTTGCCATAAATTTGCACCTTTACAATCATCATTCATAAATAAAAAATAATTTTTGGGGTGCAGCTATGAAAAAAATAATAAGCATTTTTATCGCACTTCTCCTCTTTTTATCACAAGCAACGATACTACTCGCGCAATCTGATTATGAGGAGTGGCTCAAAAAGGAACAGAAGAAAATCGAAGACTATAAGAATGAACAGGACAGACTTTTCATGAAATTCCTCGAGGACGACTGGAAGCAGTTCCAGGTTTTCCAGGGCTTGAAAGTCGATGATACCCCTAAACCGGCTGATATTCCAGAGATAGAACCTCAACCACTCAAGCAGACCGAAAAAGAAAGGGACGACACGATACAAGAAATCGATGTCCCAAAAACCCATAAGTCTTTTAAATCCCCGCAAGCTGACCTCAAAGCAAAACCGGCGACTAAACCGGAACAGATAAAGCAGGAGGAAGTAAAAAAACCTCAGCCAGCCCCAAAAACAAAAACCAACGTTGCTTCAATTAATGTAGATTTTTTTGAAGCACCTGTTTCAATACCTGATGAATCATCATTGAAAATCTCCCTGAAAGGTAAACCAAACAATGAGAGTATTGCGGCTTATTGGAAAAACATCAGCAATGCGAAATTTGAAAGCACACTTGATAAAGCTGAATCCTACAAAAAATCTCTCGCACTGAATGATTGGGGTTACTGCTCACTCCTTTACTCAATTGGCAAGAAGATAAATAAGGGTGATAAAACAGATGCACTTCTTTTCACCTGGTTCATGCTAAATAAGTCCGGCTATGAAGCAAAGGTCGGCTATTCGAATAATAACGTGTATCTTCTCCTTCCCAGTAAAGATGATATCTTTGGAGCACCATATTTCACAATTGATAAAAAACGCTTCTATGTCATGTCCCTTGACGGCAAAGAGTTGCAGCTCGGTTCGATGTACACCTATCAAGGTGATTACCCGAAAGCTACCAGAACAATCTCACTCGACATGAACTCCCTGCCGGTCCTAGGGAGTAATGTGCCCAGGCAAGTTAAGTTCTCTTACAACGGCAAAAAATATACGATCAAATATACCTATAATAAAAACGTAGTGAATTATCTGAACACCTATCCCCACACGGTCTATCCAATTTATTTCAGCACTCCGCTCATGGATCAATCATATGCATCTTTAGTGGAGCAGCTCAAACCGATTTTGAGCGGGAAATCTAAATCCGAAGCGCTGAACATTCTCCTGCGATTTGTCCAGACTGCTTTCGAATACAAAACTGACCAGCAGCAGTTTGGAAAAGAAAAGTGCCTCTTTGCTGAAGAAACCCTCTATTATCCATATTGTGACTGCGAAGATCGTTCGATCATTTTTGCCTATCTCGTGAAAAAACTTCTCGGGCTTGACGTCATAGGCTTGGACTACCCGGGTCACATCGCAACAGCGGTAAAAATCTCAAATGTTGATGGGGATTCTGTTTTATTCAATGGATCAAAATATCTTATCTGCGATCCAACATATATCAATGCCAACATTGGGATGAGCATGCCGCGATATAAAAATGTGAAACCGGAAATCATCAAAATATCGAGCTAAAAGACCCGAGAACACATTTTCTTTAATCAAAAAATAAAACTCATATATATAAGGAGTACTCATGGCGTTTAGAGAATTGTGGTCTAGTAAACGTGCATTCATTTTAGCGTCGATTGGATCAGCGATTGGGCTTGGAAACCTTTGGCGTTTCCCTTTTAAGTGTTATGAAAATGGTGGCGGAGCCTTTCTGGTGGCATACTTCATTGCTCTCTTCATAGCTGGTATTCCTGTATTGCTTCTGGAGATCAGTCTCGGTCATAAGTTCGGGCTTGCTGCACCCGGAGCATTCAAGAAGGTAAAGAAGAAGTTCGAGTTCCTTGGATGGTGGGCGGTTCTGGTAGGATTCGGCATCGTTACGTACTATGCGGTGATCATGGCATGGAGTCTGCTGTATGGTGTGTTTTCTGTTGGTCACAAATGGGGCAGCGACACCGTATCCTTCTTTTACAACGATTTTCTCAAACTCACAGAATCCCCCCATCAACTCGGTTCGATCAATCCGCTTATTCTCATAGGACTCGTCATCTGCTGGATACTTATCATGTTTTCGATCTGGAAAGGTGCAAAAACAGTCGGTAAAGTTGTGTATGCAACAGTTGTCCTTCCCTGGATTTTGCTCATTGTTTTCGTTGTTAGAGGCGTGACGCTCCCGGGGGCAGGTATCGGCATCCTGTACTATCTCAAGCCGGTATTTGCCAAGCTTCTTGAGCCCTCGGTCTGGATGGCTGCATTCGGGCAGATATTCTATTCTGTATCGATCGGTTTCGGCATTATGATCGCCTACTCAAGTTTCCTTCCTAAGAAAAGCGATATTCTTGGAAGTGCATATATCATAGGAATTTCAGATGCCCTAACTGCATTTGTTGGCGGTTTCGCAGTTTTTGGAACACTCGGGTACTATGCAAACCTCAAGGGGCTTCCCATAGAGCAAGTGCTGAAAGGCGGTCCGGGACTTGCATTCTGCACCTATCCGGAAGTCATCTCCCACCTGCCGTTTGCACAAATATTCGGCATCCTCTTCTTCCTCATGCTCATGACATTAGCGATCGACTCCGCTTTCTCTCTTGTCGAAGCTTTTGCTGCAAGTTTGGAAGATAAGTTCGGCATCAAACACCGGACTGCAAACTTTATCGCTTCTGGAGCTGGGCTTCTTTTCGGGATCATCTTTACCTTTGGTGCAGGAATGTACTGGCTGGATATTGCAGATCATTTCCTCGAACATTTCGGTCTTATCCCGATTGTGCTTGTTGAGTGTATTGTCATCGGCTGGTTTTACAAAACGAACAAACTCCGCAAACATCTCAATGATGTATCGCATGGCAGACTAAAGGGCTGGTGGGTCTGGTTTATCAAGATCGTGATCCCCGTAATTCTGCTCGCGCTGTTCATCACTCAGCTTATTAAGGAAATCAAAACTCCATATGAAGGATATCCGACTTCTGCCATTGCTATTGCCGGCTGGGGAGTGGTTATCATCCTTCCCATTATTGCGATTATATTTTCACTTATAAAAGCACGTCATGACAGAGCAGATGAGGTGAATGTAGAAGATTATGATTAATACAATAAAAAAGCAGATCAGTTAATCTATAAAATATCAGATCACTTCGTATTTATCTTAATGATCTTATCATTGCTGATGAGGACATCTTTGCCCTTCTTGTTCTCGAGCAAAACCCAATCCTCATTTGCTGACTTGATCATGCCTGTTTCCGAGCTTGAAACTGATTCGATGGTAAGATAATATATTTTCACTTCCCGCCCCATAAGATTCTTTAATAATGAAATATCCATAGGTAACCTTTCCTTTGCTTTTTTTCTTACAAAGTATGCAAATGCCCTTTTCTTTTTCCTCTGCTGAATGATCATAAAGATCATAAAGAAAATTGAGATAAAGACAGAACTATTCATCAAACTCCTGAATTTTATAACTTTAAATGTAAGGATGGACTGCTGGTTCTTGTGTCAAGCAAAACAATTTTACTTCTGGAAAGATTGACAGGAGTGAGGATATAAAAAGTAAACTTTTCCCATGAAAGTGCTTTTTATCAGGTTCAGTTCTCTTGGAGATGTACTGCTCACCACTCCAATTATCCGTACTTTTCGTACACATTTCCCGGATGCTGAAATTCACTTTCTTACAAAAAAACAGTTTGCTCTACTTCTCGAATATAATCCACATATCGATAAGCTTATCCGTTTTGATCCTGAAGATGAGTCCATGCTCCAGCTTATCATTCGTCTGCAAAAAGAGCATTATACTCATATCATCGACCTGCATGATAAATTACGTTCTGCGTTGATAAAGAGATTCGTAAAAGGAAAAACAATCACGTATAAGAAAAAGCACCCTTACAGGAAAAGACTTCTGAAAGATCACAACCTGAAACCAATATCATCTACGGTTGAACTCTATGCTTCGGTGCTGGAAAATTTCAATATTAGGTTGGGCGAAAGAAAACTCGACCTCTTTCTTCCTGAGAATGAAGAAACAATAGCAGAGAATTTTCTGCCTTCTGATGGGAAAAAAATAGTAGCAATCTCTCCGGGAACATCGTGGTTTACCAAGCAATATCCAATCGAATATTATAAAAAATTAATTGAACATCTTCTCAATAATTACGAGGTTAATATCATTCTGATTGGAACTGAAAATGAGAAAAGTTTGACAGCAGAAATTACGAGCATTTCTCAAACCGGTATATGTGATCTAGGTGGAAAGACTTCGTTAATCGAAACAGCGGTGATCATCAATTATTCAGATCTCTTTATAAGTGGAGATTGCGGATCCATGCACATAGCTGCTGCTCTCGGAGTACCACAGATCGCTATTTTTGGTCCAACACATCCAAAACTCGGTTTTGCCCCTCTTAATCCTCGTGCGAAAATCCTCACCCTCAATCTTGATTGCAGTCCCTGTACGCTTCACGGGAATGATCGCTGTCCAAAAGGACACTTCAAATGCATGATGGGTATGCTCCCAGAAATGGTGGCTGAAAAAATTTCTTTATAAATTTATCAAAGGAGTCCTATGGAATCTTCACGTCCTTTATGGAACGAATATTTTATGAAAATCGCTGAACTGGTTTCCTCTCGCTCAACCTGTCTGCGCAGAAAAGTCGGAGCAATCATCATTCGTGATAATCAAATCCTGTCCACGGGATATAACGGTGCACCTAAGGGAGTTCCCCATTGCGCTGATGTCGGCTGTCTGAGAGTAAAACTAAATGTTCCTGCCGGCGAAAGACATGAGCTGTGCAGAGGTATCCATGCCGAACAGAATGCGATTATTCAAGCTGCAGTTAATGGTGTTTCCGTCAAAGGTGGTACTATGTATTGCACCCATCAGCCCTGCTCGATCTGCGCAAAGATGATCGTCAATGCAGAGATCAAGAATGTGTATATTGCGGATTCCTATCCGGACAAACTTGCGGAAAGCATGTTCAGAGATGCTGGCGTAAATCTTATCCTCTTGGATTTGAACGCAAAAGATCATCTGAAAAAACTTATCTAATGTTTACTCATTACCTTGAAGCCTTGCTGTTTCGGACACTGTTCCGTGCAATTAATCTCTTTTCGCTTTCTGCAGCGAGACGTATTGGTCGCTTTCTCGGACTAATTAATTTCCATATTATAAAAGTTCGATGTGATGTCGTTGAAAAACAACTCCGAGCTGCTTTCCCACATTTGTCTGAAAAAGAGATCAGGAATCTTGTACGAGAAATCAATATCTCTTATGGTTATACTGCGATCGAGTTTTGCTGGTTCTCCCTTAAGACCTATGATGAGGTAAAGAATTATCTCATTATCGATGGAAAAGAACATATTGAAGAAGCGCTTTCGTTTGGACGCGGTTGTATTATCTTTTCCGGACATTTTGGCAACTGGGAACTCGAAGCACAGGTCCTTGGTAATCTTACAGGAAAGATATATGCTGTAGCTAAGGAACAGAAAAATCAATATTTTAATACGTTTATAAATAGGATCCGAGAATCGAACAATCTTTACCTGATCCCAAAGAAGGGTGCTCTTCGGGGGATCGTTGATACACTGAAAGTAAACAAAAGCATCCTCATGCTTGGCGATCAGAATGCTGGCAAAACTGGAATTCCACTTAACTTTTTCGGTATGCTTGCTCAAACGAATCCTGGCACTGCAAAGATAGCATTGAAATTCAATACTCCCGTCATCTTTGCGGTCTGCTATCGTCTGCCAGATGGCAAATTCCATGTAGTACTGAAAGAACCACTTATGTTAACGTTCGAGAAATCATTAGATAAGTCGGTACAGTTTTACACGCAATTATTAACTTCCGAGTTAGAGCAGATGGTAAGAAAACACCCGGAACAATGGTTCTGGTTTCATCGACGATGGCTGCAAAAAAAGCATTTAATACCTGAGGAGAGTAAAAATGAATAAAAAAATCTTCATTATATTGAACGTTTTGTTTTTAATGTATTCGGTCCTTGTTGCAGAAACCCATACATTCATTGGAGAATGGCAGGGATCCATTAATGTGCCCGGTCAAAAACTTGAAGTAACAGTAGAATTCCTCCTTGAAGATGACCAAATCGTTGGTTTTATAGACATACCCCTTCAGCAAGCGATCGATCTTCCGCTTACTGATATTTCTGTAACTGATGATGGGGTATCTTTTATGATTCAAGATGTGCCGGGAGAACCAACTTTTAGGGGAACCTTCACCGATGATAATAATGCTCTAAGCGGAGAATTTACCCAGTCTGGTGGGACGTTTGATTTCACTCTCTTAAGAAAATCTGAAGTGGATAAACGAGATGAAGCAAAAAAACTCGAAGATAAAATCGATGCGATCAGAACATTCATCGATACAACGATGTCCACATGGCATGTTGCCGGTCTTTCTGTTTCGATTGTAAAGGATGATGAAGTTTTGATGGCAGAGGGTTTTGGATATCGAGATTATGAAAACAAGCTTCCTGTTACTTCGCAGACTCTTTTTGCAATAGGCTCATCAACAAAGGCATTTACTGCATTCTCCGTTGGGCTTCTTGTGGACGAAGGATTGATAGATTGGAACACGCCCGTTCGAGAATATATGCCTGATTTTAAAATGTATGACGATTATGCAACATCAGAAATGACTCCCATCGACCTGCTTACCCACCGTTCCGGGCTTCCCCGTCATGACCTGATGTGGTATGGTTCCAATTTCTCGCGGAAAGAAATGTACGACCGGCTGCGATATCTCGAACCGAATGAACCATTCCGTTATACTTTTCAATATCAAAACCTGATGTATATGACTGCTGGTATTCTTGTAGGCAGAATGACGAACAGCACCTGGGAAGATGTTTTCTACGAGAGAGTATTCAAACCACTTGGAATGAACAACAGCAATTTTTCTGTAAATATTTCACAAACCAAAGATGATTATTCTCTACCCTATAGGATTAATAAAGAAGATGTGATAGAAAAGATGGATTTCAGGAATATCTCAGCAATAGGACCTGCCGGCTCAATAAATTCTTGTGCTGATGATATGGCACAATGGGTAAAGATGCTTTCGAACAAAGGAATGGTCGATGATACGCAGCTTATGCTCGAAGCAACGGTTGAAAACCTTATCACACCACATATGTTCCTCAGTATAAAAAACTCAAATGAAGAACTTTCATATTATAATTATGGACTGGGCTGGTTCATACAGACTTATAGAGGACATCCATATGTCAATCATGGGGGCAATATTGATGGATTCACAGCACTAGTGAGTCTGCTGCCAGACGACAATATAGGTATTGTAATTCTGACGAATCAGAATAATTCTAGCTATACAAGCATTGCAACCTACTACATCATAGATCAACTCCTCGATCTCGAACCTGTTGACTGGCATGGGAGAAACCTAAGCAACAGACAACAATTTTCTGAATTAGAGGAGGTGAGTGGTGACCTGGAACGGGTTGAGGGAACCAAACCCTCTCACGAATTAGAAGACTATACCGGCACCTATGAGAATCCGGGTTATGGTACTGTCCAGATCGGGCAGGATGGAAAAAACCTGTATATGGTCTATCACTCCTTTGCAAGTCCCATGGAGCATTGGCATTATGATGTTTTCAAGCCAACCGAGGGTGTGCCGGCACAATCAAATATCCTTTTCGAATTCCACTCCAACCTCCAGGGGAATATCAATAAGGTGTCTGCATCATTGGAATCTTCCGTACCACCAATCGAATTTGAAAAACTCCCGCCGGACATCATGACCGATCCCGAATATCTATTACAATTCACCGGATCATATGATCTTGCTGAAATTATAGTAACTGTAGATTTAAGCACATCAGGATCGCTTATACTCACCTATCCCGGTCAGCCAACCTACGAGCTTCTTCCGAAATCCGAAGATGAATTCCAGATCGGTGAACTGCAAAATTATTTTGTGAAATTTACCATTAAAAAGGATGAGGTTACAGGATTGACTTTTATCCAGCCAAATGGAACGTTCAATGCTGAAAAGGTGGAAAATAAGTAAATCTCTTAACACGTATACGATCGTGTTGCATAATTCGGGCAATTTATAAAAATATTGCGTAAAAAAGTTACTATCATCCAATGATGAATATTATTTAATATACGAGGTATCTTCATGAAAAATATCAATTCTGAAGGAAAATCTCAATTTGGACATATCTTCAGCAAGATTTATAAGAAATGGTATATCGGAATGGTCATCGCAGTGATCATCGGTTTGATCGTTACACTTTTCCACGGAACCGATATCGGAAAACAGCTGGAATGGAAAACAGTCGATTACCGATTCCGGAAATACACCATTCCACAGCGTGCAGATTCAAATGTTGTGCTGGTTGCAATTGATAACACAAGTTTGGACTATCTTGAGAGTTTTGGGTACCTATGGAAGTGGCCACGGAATTTCTACGGTATCGTGGTCAATTACTTTTCCGCTGTCGGGGCAAAAGCTGTTATTTTTGATATGATGTTCGATGATCCTGATATTGACCGGGCAGAAACAGACGCAAGCCAGACCGATGGTGAATTCGCCTATTTTGTCAAAGAAGCAGGTAATGTCATACTCGGCTCAGAATTCACCATGAACGAGACTGATGTTACGCCGGATATCACTGCTTTTTCAATAAAACCTCATTCTGCTGATAAGCTCTATTCGCGTGACTTCAAGGGCGGCATTATACCAATTGATATCCTGCTTCAAGCGACAAAATCTCTTGGCTTCCTTAACATACGGCCAGATGATGACGGGATCATTCGGAGAGTGCCGCTTATATATCGGTACAAAGAGCATTATTACCCGCAAGTTGCATACAGCGCATTCCTTTTAGGATCGGACAGGAATGATATAAACGTAAAAGGCAACACGATAATTACAAACGGATCACAGATCCCCGTTACACATGACGACAAATATTTTATAAACTGGTATGGGCCAGGCGGCAATGAAGGTGTATTCAAGTATTATCCCTTTGCTGCTGTATTTCAGTCAGCTTTAGCGAGGCAAACAGGTGGAGAACCCACGCTTCCGGAACATACTTTCAAAGACAAATATATCATACTCGGCGCCACCGCATCCGGTCTTTCTGACCTCCGTCCTACTCCCTTCATCAATCCATATCCTGGAATGGAAATCTGGGCAACGACACTGAGCAATTTTCTCAATAAAGACTTTATTCATATAGTTCCTGCATGGATCAATATCCTTCATACAATACTCATTGCATTCATCACATTTATTATTTTCATCCGCCTTAAACCAAAGATCGCAAATCCTCTCATGATCCTCGTGTTGGCATACATACTTGGCATAACGATCTTGCTCTGGAAAGCCGACAGAATTCTTCTCAACATGTCAATGCCTATCATCGGTTTTGTGCTTTCCTACGGGTACAGCGCGACGATCAGCTATATTATGGAGGGACGCTCGAAGCGTGACATAAAAAAGGTTTTCACCAGATACCTTCACCCGGATGTCATCGAAACACTGCTTGTAGATCCTGATTCTGTAAAGATCGGGGGTGACAGCATTACGGCAACAGTTCTTTTCACCGATATCGCCAGCTTTACGACCTTCTCAGAAGGCAAAACCCCAAAACAGCTTGTTGATTATTTGAATGAATACTTCGACAAATTAACGGGCTTCGTTCTCAAAAATGATGGGCTTCTCGATAAATATACTGGTGACGGTATTATGGCTATGTTCGGAGCCCCTATCCAGCGAAAGGATCACGCACTTATTGCATGCAGGGCAGCACTTGAGCATCGCCGTTACTGTAAAGATTTGATAGGTTCAAAAGAGGAATTCACACCTGCAGACAATTTCCATATTCACACAAGGATCGGGCTGAACTCCGGACAGATCGTTGCAGGAAATATCGGATCGAAGAACAGAATGGACTACACAGCTATCGGAGACAATGTAAACCTTGCTGCGCGTCTCGAAGGTGTGAACAAAATATACAAAACCCAGATCATGATGAGTGAATCGACATATGAATTGATAAAAGATCAATTTCTCTGCAGGGAGCTCGATCGGCTTCGCGTAAAAGGGAAAACCGAGCCCACCTCTGTATATGAACTCATCGATGAAAATACCGAAGAAGCACGGCGGGAAAATGCTTGGATCGAGGAATATGTCCAAGCGCTTGAGTACTATCGTCATGCCAATTGGAACAAAGCTATTGACATCTTTGAAAGGCTCTCGCAAAATCCAGTCAATGACAAAGCATCAGGCGTAATGCTTGAGCGTTGTAAAAAATTTAAACACGAAGTCCCGAAAGATTGGGACGGTATTTTTACCCTGGAGTTAAAATAATGAAAAATAAATCGCGATTTTTTATGGGTGCGATCTTACTCGTTATAGGAATAATTTCGATCAATCTCTTTGCATCTGAAAATCTGACGATCAATCGTGAATCGGCATACCTGAGAAGCGGTCCGGGATCCTACTATCCCCCGAAAGCAACATTGCCACAGGGATACGTGGTCGTCCTCATAGAAGATAAGGATGCATGGCTGAATGTTCAGGCTGATACCATCGATGGATTCATTTCCCGGAAAGTGACCGAAGGCAAAAAGGAATCCGAAGACCTCTTCGCAGAGATCGGCTCACAAAAAGCAATTACTGAAATTTCTCAGATTGGTATGACAGCAGGCATCAAGGCGATGAGTGGTAAATTCTCAAAAAAGATCGATGAAAAGATCGACTTTATTGATGAATTTTTGAGCTATCATATCGATCCGTATAAATTTGAACAATTCAGGGACGACACCTATCGCAGCACAAATCTTAAAAAAATCCAGAAAAGTGTAAAACTCCCCCGCTTTGATGCACCGCAATTTTTTACCTTCTCAGAAGAAGCAATGGGATTTGCAATTGCAAATAAGATTGCCGAACTCGGTCTCTACCACAACACATCGCTTCAGGATTACATTAATTATGTGGGACTTCTTGTCGCCCAGGCAAGCGATTCCTATGATATTCCCTACAAATTTTTTATCCTGGATCTGAATGTGCCGAATGCATACTCCTGCCCGGGCGGAATCGTTTTCATTACAACTGGTATGCTTCAGGCAATAGCAAACGAGGCAGAGCTGGCAGCGGTACTCGCCCACGAAATAGCCCATGTCTCACATTATCACGGTATGCAGGAACTCGAGAAAAGGAAAGTGCAGATCATCGCAGAAGATTCTTTTGCAGAACTTGATGAACTCTCTGATGAACTGTATGGTCATGACGAAAAATATGATGATGTGGAGGCTGAACTCGAGGATATAGCACTCTCTATCTATGAAACGATCTACCAGGGACGTCTGGAAGAATATGAAGAAGAAGCAGATGGATTAGCGCTTCTCTATACGGCTCGTGCAGGCTACTATCCCAATGCCTTGGAACACATTCTTATGCGCCTGATCCTTCTTGGTAAAGCTTCGAATAACGAACATTATACACAGGATCAGATCGGATGGAGAAAAGATCTTGTGGAAGAGAAGCTTGAAAACATGAGTCTTCCCAAAGGGCTTCAATATTGGGAAGATCGCTATCTGCAAAAGACAAAATCGCTCTCATCCTCAAAATATTGACACAAAGGCAGATAGATTTCTGATGTACACAAATACGGAGGTTGTATGAAAAAGATTTTCGTTTTTATTATTGGATTTTTGTTTATCGTCCAGGCACTTTCTGCACTGGAGATGACAGAACTGATCGACTGCCCCACTGCGGGTATTCTTCAGAAAGGGGAAGTAAAGTTCCCGATCAGTATTTTTGATAAAGGGGGTGTCTCATTCGGTGCAGGAGTCGGTATCCTTCCAAAACTTATGTTCGGCATTCAGTTCGGCGGTGAATACATTATCGGTGATTCTATTCCAAAATGGAATTCCTATCCTGGTGTGTTCGTGAAATACCGCATCTTTGATGAATCACCAGTACTTCCTGCAATTGCTATCGGTTTTGATTCCCGTGGCTTTGGAACCTATACAGATTCGCTTAGCGACGGCACAGAGATCAACAGGTTCGCTGTTAAATCAAAAGGATTTTATGCTGTGGTAAGCAGGAACTTCCACTTTCTTGGAAATCTTGGTCTTCACGGCGGCATAAATTACAGCACAGAGTGGGATGACAATGACGATAACATCAACTTCTTTGTCGGATTTGACAAGAGCATCAACCAACATATCACATTCCTTATGGAATATGACTTTGCTTTCAACGATAATGGCAGTGGCGGAGATGAAGAAATATACAGCTTTGGTGAGGGCAACGGTTATTTGAATGCTGCACTTCTCTTTAATATTGCACATAACATCAGAATTCAGGTTAATTTCCGTGACTTCCTCGGCAATCTTTACAAAAATCCAGACCGTTCGATCTCGATTGGATATTTTGCACAACTCTAACATGATGATAAAAAAAATACTCAAGCCGCTTGTTCTGTTGAGCGGCTTTTTATTTCTCTGTTCCTTTGTCCATGCTTCAAACCCGCTCTATTACTACTCTCTTGCAGAGGTTGCTCTGGATCATGGAAACTATGCAACTGCAGACTCTCTCCTCGAAATAGCTTACCTTATCGACCCTACATCAGAAGAGGTGATCCTCGAACGCCTGAATGTGCTCTACTACCTGCAGAATGATGAACGATTGATCTCCTTTGCAGAAGATGTACTGAAAAATGGAATAATCCTCCCTGAGGTGTACATCATGCTGGCAGAAGGATATCTTGCCGTAGGTGATACAAAAAAAGCTCGGGATATTCTCCAGAATGGCTTGCATCAAATCGAAAAGAAAAGCATGCTGTATATAGCATTGTATCGGGTTGCTGCCCAAGAAGGAGATGGTGTGGGTGCAATGCAATACCTTCATAAAGCAGAGATTGAGACTGATGACCCAGACATCCTATATCAGATAGCAATGGAATATTCCCGTCTGCAGGATTACCTTATGTTCGAAATGACGCTGCAGAGAATCCTGCGAATTGATCCTGACTTTATGCAGGCGCATGTATGGCTCGGGGATTTCTATTACAACAATAAAGATTTCTCTCGAACGATCGAGCAACTGAAGTTTGTTCTCGATAATTCAGTGGAAATAACCTCGATCACCCTGCGTCAACTCCTGCTTTCGTATTACTTTACTCAGCAGTTTGAAGATGTTCTCGATCTCTCAGAATATTTTCCGCTTGAGAACATGGACTCAGTTCAGAAAAGGATGTTTTTCTTCTCTGCATACAAAGCGATGAGATTCCCGGAAGCTATTAAATACGGTGAAGCACTGATCCAGGAGAAGGATATGATGGAACCTGACCGTCTTCAGGAGTTGTATCAAATGATGGCTGTATCTGAGATCCAGCTTCAGCATTACGGCCGGGCAAATCATTATTTTAAGGAGATCAGCGACCAGCGTTTCCTCATTCCACATCTCAACATACTTCCTTTTATTGTGAACGAGACCGGAGATGTATCTGTCTTTAAGGAACTGCTCAACTTTGCGGACTCGACCCGGGCAGACACGCTTGCCTGCACCATGGAAGCGCTCCTTGCCTATAACTATGCAAAGATGGACTCCCTAGATTTATGCAAAAAGTATCTTAATAAGATCAATTTTCAACATTGTATGGACGATTATCCTCTCGTGCTGATCGCCTATGCTAAGTTAAAAACAGATACCCCTGCAGATTCTGTCTATGCTCTTCTTGAGATGCGTCCCCGCAAGGAAATGACAAGCGCTCAATGGCTTGGTCAATATTTTGGAGATGTGGAAGACATCGAAAAAGCACAATATTATTACACACAAGCGTTCGAGCAGGACAGCACCAATCTCGACCTGTATTTGAACGTCGCACAATTCTATAATCGGCACGATCTCTTTGAACAGGAGATCGCAACACTTGATAGGGGAGTCATCCTTTTCCCGGATAATCCCGATCTTCTGAATTGGCTGGGATATTCACTGACAGAACACGACATGCGTCTTGATGAAGCGAAGATGATGCTTGAAAAAGCGGTCGAACTTGCGCCCGATAATATCTATATCTGGGATAGTCTCGGATGGGTCTATTATAAACTCGGTTTGTATCAGGATGCACTCAATGCGATGCACAAGGTAATTGAAAGTGATGTCGAGGACTCAGTCATCTTATATCATATCGGGCTGATCTATCTTAAGAACGGCATGGAAGAAAAAGCAAAGGAAGCTTTACAGAACTCTATTAAGGTGAATAATAATGATGAAGCTGTGAAAAATGCTCGAGATGCACTAGAGAATTTTAAATGATCAACATGTGGTCATAACCAATATCATTGGACAAAAAAATTGGTGCTTATGACTTTTTACCTATATTTATTCAAAAGGAGTTTACATGGCACAGAAGAAAGCAGATAAAGTTGAACGCTTTAAATTCGAAAAGATAAATATTTTACTTTTTATTGCAGCGATCGTAGCGATCATAGCTGGATTCATTATTGTGAATTCTACAACCACTTTCGGGACGATTCTTCTCGTACTCGGCTATGCGGTACTCATTCCGCTTTCCCTTCTTATCAGACCCAAAAAGAAGGACACAGAAACCGAATAACTGCATGCAGAAAAAGACTGTCTTAATCCTCTTCCTGATCTTCACGCTTGTTCCGCTGATCGAGCTCGTACTTTTTGTTAAGATCGCTCCTCTTATCGGGTTCTGGCGCACAATTGCGATCATTATTATAACAGGATTAGGGGGTGCCTATCTTGCAAAAACTCAGGGTCATGGCACCATCGAAGCGATCAAACAGGAGATCTCTCAAGGAAAATTTCCAGCAGAGCGTTTATTGGATGGTGCGATCATTCTTGTAGGCTCTGTCCTGCTTATCACACCGGGATTTTTGACCGATGCAATAGGATTACTCTGTATGTTCCCCACAACGAGGGTAATTTTTAAAACACCCCTTAGGAATTATATAAAAACCAAATTTTTCGGTGAGGATTTTATCGTCAATTCGTAGGTTAATTCCCCGAGTTGACCGAGGTCGATTGGAGTAATCGATCATACATGCTTCGATCCAGCTTCAAGGTGTTACGCCGTGACAGGTAACCTCAGCATGACATTTATTTGAATTTTTGACATTTTATTAGAAATTATGATTTAGAAATTTGATAAGATGTAATCTTATCCGTCGATAGCTTGTTCTATAATTCCACCACCGATCACATATTCTCCCTCGTAAAATACCACTGACTGCCCGGGAGTGATACTCATTTGCGGTCTATCGAACAGAACCTTTATTCCATGCTCTTCCGGATAAATTGTGCAATGCTTTTCGGTTGTATTGAAGCGTACTTTTGCCTTTGCTCTTATCGGGCACATCACTTCCTCATATTTGATCCAATTACATTCATTCGCGACCAATCCTTTATGAAATAATTGACCTCTCTCTCCAACCACGATCTCATTTGTTTTCGGTCTAACCTCAAGCACATACAGCGGATGGGGCGCAGAGATGCCAAGTCCTTTGCGCTGCCCGATCGTGTAGAAAGGAAATCCCTTATGTGTACCGAGAATATTTCCTTCTGAATCGATAATGTTTCCGGAATGAATTGTCTCGTGAAAACGTTTTTTTAAAAACATTGTATAGTCATCATGAGGTACGAAGCATATCTCCTGGCTTTCAGATTTTTCTTCAATATTTAGATTAGAATTTGTGATCTTTTTTTTGATGTCTTCCTTTGTCTCTTCTGCAAGAGGAAAAATCGTATGTTCGAGCTGGTATTGGTTCAGTCTCCACAAAAAATACGATTGATCTTTTGTGTGGTCTCTGCCGCGTTTGAGTAAAAACCTTTGTGTTTGTTCTTCGAATTCGATGGATGCATAATGCCCAGTTGTTATGTGGGATGCGCCCTGTGCAAGCGCTTCTTCGAGGAGCAGTCCGAATTTAATTTCCTTATTGCAGAGCACGCATGGATTCGGTGTCCTTCCTGCAATATATTCGTCGCAGAAATTTTGTATGACCGTTGAGGTAAAGAACTCTTCTGCCCTGATAAGAACGTGTGGAATACCAATTTTTTTGCAGAGTGCTTGTACTTCCTTAAATTCATCCGTGTGATTCGGATCGTCTGCTGGATGCTGTTTACAAAACATTTGAAGGGTGATGCCAAAAATATCAAAATCCTGTTCTTTCAGCTTGATGGCTGCATACGCGCTGTCCAGTCCACCGCTCATTGCAACTGCGATCTTTTCCATACTTCATTGGTACTGTGGGGTTCGATTTTTCGTCAAGTTTGGAATGATGAGATCGATTGGTAATTGACATGTTCGAACTGGACTTCATCAGCTATTTAGCTGATGGAATTCAACACGAACTATCATTGTTCCTTCAGCCTGAACCACATTCCCTTTTCGGGATCATGAAGTCCAGTCTGACAAATCCATTTTCTCATTTTCCACCATTTCACGCTTGGGGTTTATATATATATATCGAAAAAAATACCGGTCTATTCCAACAACACTCAAAAAAGTTGATATTTTTCCCTTTTACTCGCAGCATGAATCTCATCTAAATTTGACAATTTATAATCATTTTCGAGTTTTGCTAAACATGAATCTCTTTGGTCCTGAATCATCGGAACATACACCGAAAGGCAAGCAACTTGCTGACGAAAATGTCTTCTCTGTCTCCGAGATCACGGCACATATAAAGAATATCCTCGAATCCACGATCACCCCCCTGTGGATAAAAGGGGAAATTTCCAATTATAAAAGACATTCCTCGGGACACATGTATTTTACGCTCAAGGATGAGAGCAGCAGTCTATTATGTGTCTTCTTTCGCCAGTTCAATCATTACCTCCGCTTTGAACCGGAAAACGGTATGGAGGTTATGTGTTACGGGCAGATCAAGGTGTATGAACGAAGCGGACAGTACCAGCTCTATGTAAACCAGATGCGCCCCCTCGGTATCGGTGAACTCGAGATCGCTTTCAGAAAATTGAAAGAGAAACTGGAAGAGGAAGGGCTGTTCGATGAATTTCATAAAAAGAAAGTCCCTGAATATCCTTCGCGTATCGGGATCGTAACTTCTCCCACCGGTGCAGCGATCCAGGATATGAAGAATGTGCTTTCAAGAAGATTCCCCGTGGAAATATATCTCTATCCTACACGTGTACAGGGTGATGAAGCAGCACAGGAAATCGCAGAAGGAATACGAGAATTCAATAAGCGCAATAAAGTGGACGTCATCATTATCGGAAGGGGAGGTGGTTCCATCGAAGACCTCTGGCCCTTTAATGAAGAAATCGTAGCCCGGGAAATATTTGCATCGAAGATCCCCATTATTTCTGCGGTCGGTCATGAAACTGATTTCACGATCGCAGATTTTGTTGCCGACCTCCGCGCACCGACACCATCTGCTGCTGCAGAACTTGTTGTGCCGGAACGGACTGCGCTTCAACATAATCTCAAGACGTATGCAGACAGGATGCAAAACTTTCTTTATGAAAGACTGCATGAGTACTCGATCCAATGCAGGGAGCTCTCATATCGTCTTGAACGAAGGCATCCCGAAAATGTTCTCTTGAATTATTCCCAGCAGCTCGATGATCTGAATTTGCGGTTGAAGGATTCCCTTGGCTATCTTGTTGACATTCGGTTTGAACTCGAAGAGATGAAGATCAAATTCCTGCAATCGCTGAAAAACTCATGCATTGACATGAACAATAAGCTCCTTGTTGATCTCGATCATACACTTCGTTATTCGATGAATGAAATATATATAAAAGCACATGATCGCTTCATCGACTTGAGTGCAAAATGCGAGGAACTCAATCCTCTAAAAATATTAAAAAGCGGCTATACATTGACGAAAAAAGGGAAGCGTATCCTGAATACCATCAAAAATGTGGCTGTCAATGACCGGCTGGAAATCCACTTCTACGACGGCACATGCGTCAGCTCGGTCACAGAGGTTCATGAAAATCCGGACAATGATCAGACGTAGATTTTTTATCGTGATTCTTGTATTCCTTCTTACAGGATCGGTTACGCTCTCTGCAGAGATGAGAAGTCTGTGGGCTGCTGCTTGGGACATCAATACACCCCAGAAAATAGTAAAAGTTGTAAAAACTGCTGCAGACAATGACTTTGATGCGATCTTCGCTGAAATACGCTATCGGGGAGATGCACTCTACAAGCCAAATCGCTATGATAGGACTTTTCCAAATCCAGAACCGATCTCCTATTTTGTTACCATCGATGGTTTTGATCCGCTCTCTTTTCTCCTTCAGACCGCAAAGAATTTCAATATCAAAGTCTATGCCTGGATGACGACATTTGTTGTCACACCTCTCTATACCTATAAACTACCGGAGAATCATGTGTATTTCACTCATCCGGAATGGATATGCAGAACCAGTGACGATGATCCTATGCTCAGCCACATAGAAGGTGAAGGTGCATATCTCGACCCGGGAATCCCCGAGGTCCAGCGCTATACGCAGGACGTCATACTCGATGTTGTATCAAATTACGATATCGCCGGTGTTATCCTCGATTATATCCGATACCCCGGAAGCGAGTACTCATATAACTCACTAGCACTCGAACACTTTATCAATGATGTTACCGAAAAGAGATACTCGAATAATTACACAGAATGGAAACAGAAGGTCATCTCTGATTTTATTCGGGATACGGGTTCAAAGATCAAATTTCTCAGGCCGGATGTTCAGTTCGCTGTTACTGCCAAGCCGGATAATCACGAAGCAAAATACCGTTTTTACCAAGACTGGGAGCAGTGGCTCACCTTTAGAGACCTTGACTACGTGCACCTTATGATGTACACGAAATCAGACATTTCTTTCAGGAATACGATAGAAAAGAACCTTGTGCGTTTGGATTCCTCAAAAATTGCACTCTCCCTGCGTGCATGGGATGACCAAAAAACATATACTTCAGCCGAGATTCAGTCCAAGATCAGGTATGCGAAAGCTTCAGGATTCGACAATATCTCGATATTCCACTTCGGTGGTCTTGTGGCGAACGGCTATAAGCTTGCAGATACCTTATCAATAAAATAGCATGAGAATCGATGTCCTGCTCGACAAACTCTGCATGGTCAAGCACCGATCAATTGCAAAAAAAGCATGTGATAAAGGACTCGTGTTGATCAATGGCGATCCTGCGAAACCCTCGAAAAAAGTACAGGTTGGAGACATCATCAAGATGACACTCTACGGTTTCATCCTCGAATGCGAGATTACAGAAATCCCCAAAGGGAATGTCGGAAAATCGGATGTGCAGAATTATTATAAGCTTCTTGTACGAAATCAAACCACATAAATGCATAGTTCATAACCCAAAAAAGATTGACATAAATACCCTATTCGGCATAAATTATATAAAAGAACGGAGGCCTACAATGAAAAAAAGATTTTTTGTGACTTGTGCTTTCCTGCTGCTTTTCGCTGTTGCTTTATCAGCAGTGCCGGTATCATATAACCTGGCAGAACAAACAGCACGAACGAAATTGCAGGTAGAAAGTAAAAGCGATTTTATTATTAATAATTTTTATGAACTTAAGGGAGATGATAACGCGGTACTTGCATATGTTTTTCATCTTGATCCCCAGGGTTTTATAATTGTAACAACTGATACTGATATTGTCCCGATTCTTGGTTATTCTTTCATCCATAATTACGAAGTGCCCGAAGAAGGGGAATGGACGATCGGGCAACACTATGTTACTCAAGACCTTTCCCTTCGTAATGAAGCAATTCCTTTCACATCATCAGATATTCTCTCTCAGAATAACATGCTATGGAAGAAATACGAAAACCAAGATGTGGAATATTTCATTTCAAAAGCAAAGGATAGAGATATTTACCCGCCAACAGGTACAACATCCACCGGCGGCTGGATAGAACAGCTTTATGATCAGGGCTATCCATGGAATGTATATTGTCCGCTCGATCCCCAAAATGGTGGAAGATCGGTAGTCGGATGTGTTGCCACAGCAATGTCAATGATCGTTGATTATCACCGATATATCGGCAGTGCTTCCTTTGATGACAGCGATGATTATGTGTCCAATTATACAACTCCCTATATCTATATTGATAATGACCATAACTCTCTTGATTTCCCCTCATTCTCGGAATTGAATCTCCTCCTCGACCAGCTCCGTACATTCTATCAGACGAATACCCCTCTCGACAACCAGATGAAAGCCGTTATTTCCGTTGCCTGCGGTTTCTCCGTAGAGATGAAATACTCCTCAGATGGTTCAGGAGCATATTGCTCTGATGTTCGTAATGAACTTCTGACACGATTCGGATTTGATTCAGCAACACATTATTATTCATCACACCCGAATTTTTATACCGTGATGCAGCAGGATATGATGAATGCAAGACCATGTGAAATGGGAATCACCGGTGCTGGTGGACATGCCATCAATGTTGATGGATATAATACTAGTGAAGAAACCTACCATCTCAATTTCGGATGGGCTGGTTCATACAATGGCTGGTACTCGCTCCCAAGTGGAATGCCTGCCGGTTTCACGACGGTTGATAATGCAGTTATGAATATACAGGGTGGTATTTACCCGTTTATTGAATTTGATGAAATGTTCGTGTCCGAACTTTCAGGAGATGGAGATGGAAAAGTCAATCCAGGTGAAACCGCACAGGTTCGTGTGCGCCTGACCAACAGACAGAGTTTCTCTACTGCAACAAGCGTTGTTGCTACCCTGGAAACCACCGATCCCCGTGCAACAATTACGGATCCAACCGGAACTTACAACGATATTCCTGCGGGTTCATCACAGCTTAATCTTCTGGATCCTTTTGTGATTGAATTTGACGAAGGTATCGGCGTTTGCTCCATACCTTTTAACCTCCATGTAACAAGTAATAGTGGCTACTACGCAGACCTTGAATTTGATATAGATGTTACACTCGATCTCGCTGGCTGGCCTGTTTTGATAACAAATGGAGTTCCCGGTTCACCTGCAGTCGCAGACCTTGACAATGCTGATAACGAACTCGAGCTTGCCTGTGGGGATAAAAATGGAGAAGTACACCTGTATAATATGAGCGGAACAGAACAAGGCGGATTCCCTTATAATACGACCAATCAGATTTACGGCTCAGTTGCCGTTGCAAATATCGATGCTGACGATGACTTAGAAATTATTGCTGCCTCACGTGCAAATAAAATTATCGGTCTTGATCCTGATGGTAGTGTTGTTTTGGATTATACAACGGACAGTAATATTCTCTGCACCCCAGTTGTAACCGACCTCACAGGTGATGGCGTCAAAGAGATAATTGTACAGACGATTACAAAAAATCTCTATGTTGTCGATCAAACGGGTACGATCTACCCGAACTTCCCGATCACGCTTCCGAACTTTATGTACAGCGGTGTTGGTGCTGCAGTTGAAGATCTCAACGGTGACGGCATCAAAGAGATGCTGATCCCCTGTAATGATGGTGTGCTCTATTGTATAGACGAAACAGGCGTGATTGCCTGGCAGGCAACTCTCTCTGCTGCACCTCACGGATCTGCAACGATCGTGAAGTTCATTGATGATTATTACATACTTGTTGGTGCTGCTGATGGTACCCTTACCAAATTAGATAACGAAGGTACGATTATCGATGAATTTCCTCTTTCCGGTGATATCCGCACCTCTCCTGTTGTTATCAATCCAACAAATTCGAATGTTATCAACGACCTTGTCATTATTGTCGGTTCAAACAGTGATAAACTCTATGTCCTGGACTGGAACGGTAATACTCTTGCGGGATTTCCCTACGATCTTCCCGGTGATGTCGAATCCACACCAGCAGTCGGTGATATCGACGGAAACGGTGTGTATGATATCATCTTCGGATGCAATGACAAGTATTTATACGGTTTAGATATGAATGGCAATGCATTAGCAGAATTCCCGATCTATGTTGATTATGATATTAAATCCTCACCGCAAATAGCTGATTTCGATAATGACGGTGATTATGATATCGCTTTCGGTACAAGTGCAGGCATGTGGATCATCGATTATAAGACCCCGTATGGCGAAGGCGATCTCCTGTGCGGCATCTATCGTTATGACCTGGCAAGAACAGGTTCAGTTGACTGTACGCAAAAGACAGGCGTTGGAAGCAATCCGCAGAATCATGACTTCTTCATCACACAGAACTTCCCAAATCCTGTAGCAAACCAGACAACGATTTCCTTTGGACTTCCAAATACACAGATACAAAATCCTCAGCTCAGGGTTTATAACCTGCTTGGACAGCTTGTCTCATCTTATGACATCGATAATCCAAAAGCGGGTGATAATACATTTGAATGGAACGGTAAAGACAACAGCGGAAATGACATCCCAAATGGTGTCTATTTCTACCGATTAGAAACCGATACATATCAGTCTGACATTAAGAAATTGATCTTACTTAAATAAAATATTTCTAAAAAAACAAGGGCGAAGTCATGATGATTTCGCCCTTTTTGTATATATTCGATTTTTTTTATTGAATAAATGTTAGTTTTTTTACGATCTGCTTTTCACCTGCATCGATTACACAAAAGTAGATACCACTGTGAATGGATTGATTGTTTTCATCCCTGCCATCCCACACAACACTTTGCGTTCCCAAGCTGGGGTTTGGGAATGAGGAAAGGGTTTTGATTAGCTGCCCTTTCATATTGTAAATCTTCACTTGAGCTAATTCGCGCAAATCCGAATTCAAATTAAATGATATCATTGTTAAAGTCTTGAATGGATTGGGATATGCTTCAATGGTAACATTTCCCACCGAAGGATCATCGATAGCATAGCACCAGATTCGTTGAGCAAATTCAGGATGATCGATGAACGGGTTGCGATTGTGCTGCCAGTTTGTATAAATTTTCTCATTCCTCAGCATTTCAAATGAATCGACCGGGTCATCTAGATGCCACTGAATCAGCGTGCTCTCCTTTGCATGATAAGGCTGTCCGTCCGGCGATGATGGGATATAATCCACCATTTCAAGATCAGGTTCACCATTCTCGCCTTCATAGCGAACTGCCATGTACATGATCATTCGTGCAATATCTCCCTTTGCATCATCTCTTGGCTCGAATGAATCACTGTCTGTATTTCCGGCAAAGTCTCCATAATAGCCATACACGGGATCGCCACCGTAATCGAAATCTTTATTCCCGCGGATCGAATTCACTCCGACATCGGAGGGTCGTATATGATGTGCATCCGTTCCAGCTGGTGGTGTTGTTCCGAAATCCCCATGTGATTTTGCCCAGACATGCTCTCGGTTCCACTCATCGAGCAGTCCACCAAAAGTATCTTTATCCTGGGAGTGCCCTGTATATATCAGAATGACATTGTTAGAATTTTCCGGATCTTCGTCGGTATTAATGAGAATATAATCCCTGAGATCGGCATAGTAATATTCTGTATGACCTTTGATAATATTGTACAGGGCTGTTTTGAGCTCATCGCCATACAATCCTTCTGTGCCGTCATAATAATCTGCACAGAGAAAAGAAACACATGTAAGCAACATTGCAATACTAAAAACTACTTTTTTCATATCAAAAACCTCGCTCCGTGTTTGCTGCGAGGTTGAATTGTTGTAAAGTTTATTGAGATTATTGAATTTTTACCACTTTTTGAAAAAATTCTTCATTACTAATACTTGCTTTAAATAAATAGATTCCCTGGACTACTTCATTCCCATTCTCATCTTTTCCATCCCATGTTACTTCGACAGAGAGATGGGTGGAAGAGGTGAAGGGGAATTTTCTGATGAGTTGACCTTTAATATTATAAATCTTTATCTCTGTCTGCTGCGGCGTATCGGAGAGAAGCCGGGTGGTTTTATTGAATTTCAGCGTGGTTGAACTCAAAAAAGGATTTGGCGCAGCAGTAAGCAGTGCAGTACTCGCATCATATTCCGGCTCGACAGAAACAGGTATATAGCCGAGTGTTCCATCCGTATTGATGTTCTGGGCATAGATATCTCTTCCGCTTCGTTCGTCCTCCCAGCCAGCTATCCATTGTGAACCGGTCAAGGTACTTACTACCGGGTGTACTTTTGATGAGTTAACAGAGCACATTGTTACGCTGTTACCTGGCCAGAGGAAATCTCCATTTGAATCGAGAGCCATTGCTTTTACGTGATCATCGACCAATCCCTCTGTATAGTATACTGATACAAAAGTATCCGTATGCCCGATACCAAAAGGATAGATGTCTGTAAGGGTAAGAGGAAGGATCATCCTTCCAGAATCTTCCCAGAGCCTTGTGCCGGTCATATTAAATTTTTGCCCGTATATACCACGATTATTCTGATCAGCATCCATCTCGTTCCAATATACATAGAGCATTTGCGTATTCTCAAGATAGGCAAGGAACGGGTAGTAATGCTCGTTTCCAGTGTTCGTAGAAGCAGGAACACCAAAATTCAAAAAGAGACACGTGCCACTGGAATTCACATGCTGCACATAGACATCTGCATTCATATTAGAATCTCTGTCGTCATGCCAACCGATAAAGAAACCGAAATTGCTGTCTGGAATGATCGCCAGGTCCTGTGTCCATGCCGAGATACTCCCTGCGGTTGAGATCGCACAAGGCGGTGCCCATAATGCATTACCGTTCGCATCATACTTTTGAGCATATATGTAGCGTGTAGGCGCCCATGGAACCCCTGAATCTTCAAAATATTTCACGATTACCATATCGTTTTCAACAGCGATCGGCTGTGGCCATGTATAGCTGTTTGTCCCGGAAATTTCAATGCCGGTCGCTCCCCAAAGAAGCGTTCCTTCCGGGCTGATTTTTTGCAGTCTTGCCACATCGTCAGAACTCCATACAACCACTGCATTATTGCTGCTCGTAACCGCTACTTTGGGAGCTGCGTCAAAGGCGGTTGAGTTCGAAAGCTGCAACCCGTTTGCACCCCATACAAATGTCCCTTCTGGAGAAATTCTATATGCATACACATTGTTATTGCCATCTCGAATATCCTGGAATGTCAGGATTGCTGAGTTGTCATGATCCACAGTCATATCCCAATCTGTGAGCCATGTCATGGCTGTGTTATCGCTAACGAGTATTCCGTTCGAAGCCCATAATGCGTTACCTGCGGCATCATAACGCTGCAAACGGACATTATAATTACCTTCTTCGTTGGCAAAGTACCCCACATAGATATCGCCCAAAGGTCCTGCTACCACTTTTGGAATGGCATCTTCACCGGGCAAGGTACACACACCTGTATTAACTGATGGATTTGATGACCATTCTGCATGTAAAGAGAGAGAAAACACAATACAACATAAGACTGTAAAAAATAAACTTTTTTTCATTCATGCTCCTTGATATTAATAATATAAAATTTTTCCAATGCTTTGCTGTCTTATCCTAAAAAGATACTCCGATGTCAAGAATTACATAGTGCAAAAAAAAGACGCATCGAAATGCGCCTTTTTATATTGAGTTATTAAGAAATTCTATTTCATTAAGATCATCTTCTTGGTGTAGGTGTCCTTACTCGTTGAAACAGTGTAGAAGTAAATACCATTCGCCACTGTTTTTCCATTTTCATCAAGACCATTCCATGTTGCAGATTGATCTTCCGGAGCAAGAGAACGTACGAGCTGACCATGAATATTGTAGATATCGATGGTGCCTGTTATATGATGAGGAAGCGAGAAGGAAATAGTGGTCGAACCGTTGAAAGGATTTGGAACATTCTGAATACTATATGAATTTCCTGGTGTAGGATCGACTGAGACGCTAATAATAATGTCTTCCACACCCCTTGGATTGATACGGTAATATTCATCGTAATAATTCCAGTCTACCACACCAATGATGTCATAAGGATCGCCGGAAGCAACTGCAGAATCAAGGAGAGCGCCTGTGACTCCATAATTATAGTCAACTGCATCACCGATCACGAAAGTTGTAGCTCCACTATCGTCAGATCCGACATATTCATCAGCATCTATTCCCTGAATAATAGCATTTTCTATTTTAACAAGCTGGCCTTCCCATATTTCTGCAGGATCAGTATTTGCAGGAATTGTCCAATTAATAGTAGATCCAACAATAATTGATGGCACCACCTCTTCTCCAGATTGAAGATCTAAGAGAACCGGATCTACTAATTCGGTCTTATTATTGTACTCATCACGTGTTGCATAAAATAGGATATCGTTTGTAACAGATACCAACTCCCAAAAATCAAAATCAAAAACAAGGACGCCGTTATAGGCACCGGTATCATCACTTACCCAGACATCACTGTACTCGTCGTTAGCAGTAACCGTTGCAGAGAAGGTTGCGATCCTATCATTTTGGATGTGTCCTTTGTCAGGATTATTTGTATTTGTCAAAGCAATTGCAGTGATTCCTGCATAGAAATCATAATCAGTATCACTGTTTGAATCGTAGATGTTATCAAGTGTAAGGTCACCGATCATTGGTTGTGATGCTCCTGAAAGGTGTACGATCTGAGGTTCATCTCCATCGATTTCAACGGTATCGAATGTAATGGTTGCTGATCCGGTCAGATAATACCAACCAGGTGTTGCGCTTGTCATATCGAGATCATACATAACATCTATTTCGTCTTCACTCAAAGCCCATGCTTTAATAACACTTGGATTTCCACCGCTCGGTGTAATGTCATCTCCGGAGCGTGGATTTATTCGATAGTAACCATCGTTGTTTCTCCAGTCTACAACACCGACGATATTAACAGGATTCCCGGATGATACTGCTGCATCGAGTGCAGTACCAGTAGATGCATATTGGTAATCAACCTTATCACCGATAATAAAACTGGTTACCCAACTGTCATCTGAACCGATATAAAGATCGGTTTCAACGATAGCGGCTACCTCTACATTTTCAACTTCAACAAGTTGTCCTTCCCATTGCTCTGCCGGATTTGTATTTGCTGGAATCGTCTGATCGATATCTGATCCATCAATAACAGTTGGGGAAATAGCAAAACCGCTGTATGAATTCAGAATTACTGGATTTACAAGTTCGGTTTGATTAAGATATTCATCTCGCTTTGCAACAAAGAGTACTTGATCGTCTACAGCCACATCATTGATAAAATTATAATCATAAACCATTGCACCATTGTATGCACCTTCGAAATCGCTGAGCCACACATCACTAAAATCATCATTCGCGGTAGCCGTTGCATCGAAGGTTGCGAGTTTGCCGTTCTCAATATGCCCATCACTTGGCCAGAGTGTATTTGTTAACGCAATGGGTGTTATACCTGCATAGAACTCATAATCGGTTGTATTCGCAGCATCGGTAATCGTATCAAGCGTAAGGTCGCCGATCATACTCTGGGAAGCATCGGTCAGATGGACAAGGGTTGGATCTGTTCCATCGATTGTTGCGCTTGTAAAGGTAATCGTAGTAGTACCAGTAAGCTGATAATCAGCTGCTGAAACAGAAGTCATGGCTCCAACGTATTCTACATCCATATCTTCGGTGCCGACTGCATAGGCTTTTGTAATAGAATTGCCACTTGGCCAGCTTTCGAAATCACCATTCGTAACTGTAAGAGGTGTTCCTGTAGGACACTCAAACGTAACATCATCTACATAACAGGTCTCAGGAGCGGAAAATCCTGATGTGTCATAAAATCTCAATCTGAGATTTACACCTGTAACACCAGAGGGCACTTCATCACTCTGTGTGTACTGAGCCCATCCACCCGTGTCGGGACCAATATAGGTTCCCGGATATGTTGATGAAGCTCCAACCCAATCCAATGCACAGGTAATTCTTACATGCTCGCTGGTATAAGCCCAGAATGAAACTGTGTAGGTGTTTCCTGCTGTGACTGCAATTTCAACATCATTACTGAAATCACAGTTAGCTTGTGTGCCGGAATTCACGACAACTTTGCAACTATAGGTTCCTCCATGAACCTCTATCTCTTCTTTATATGTGTCAATATCGGTATCACCGGTCCAATCATCAGGTAATGCCTGCGCAAAACACATGCCTGACAGTAAAAGAAGACTAAATAAAATAGCTAATTTTTTCATGCTACCTCCATATCGTTTCTTTGCTTTCATTATTTCTTTCATACGTTGATTATGTTAAAGTATGATAAAAACCTGTCAATATTTGTACATCCCAATTTTTACAAGTAAATCCCTTGGGAATGTAACCTTTTACGCAACTCATAATATGTATTTATGAAGATCAATTCATGATGAACATGACCTTCCAGCATGCGTTTGTTCTCCTCAAAAAGAAGTATAATATTCTGGATAACTCTTTCTGACACCTGGAACATATCAAAGAACTCATTGAGTTTATCCTCATGATCGATGTTCGAGATCGCATCAGAACCGTGCGTAAAGCTGCACACATCCTCAAACCATATTGCAAGAAAATCGAGAATGTCCCTGAGCAGTTCTTCATTCCTATTGTTTGCAAAATTCTGAGAAATTCGATGAACCGTTGCGAGATTGTCATGGATCAGGGCATCGATAATATCGAGTGACATTTTTCTGGCTTCTATGAAATCGGTTCTTGAAAGCCGGATCGCCTTTGCCATGCTTCCGTTTGCTATCCGTGCGCTTATGCGAGCCAATGTCGGGTCGATATAATAGTGCTGGATAAGATGCTCTTCGATTATTTTTGCGGGAATTGCATTGAAACGAACCTTCTGGCAGCGTGATATAATCGTTGGAAGAAGGCGTGAATAATTGGTCGTTGTGAGTATTATCGCAGCATAGGCAGGAGGTTCTTCGAGGGTTTTTAAAAAAGCATTCGCTGCCTGGACTGTCATCTCTTCTGCCTGTACAATAATGACAACACGGTAATTACCTTCATTTGGTTTGAACCGTAACTTGCGCTCGATCATCCTGATCTTATCGACATGGATGGCTGTTGCTTTACCAAATTGCATGCGTTCGTAAGGAGTCAGTTTAAGCTGCTCGACATATGCCTGTATCTGCTCCTGTTCATCCTGTTTCTTGAACTCGCCTTCGTCCGTTATTTCGAACTTTGGTGTGGGAAATATCAAGTCTACGTCGGGATGAGAATAGGAATCGATCTTATGGCATGAAGGACAGGTCTCATCTGCTCCTTTGTCCGGATGCTGGCAGTTTATGATCTTTGCAAACTCCAGAGCGGTCGCGAGCTTGCCAACGCCTTCAGGTCCAAAAAAGAGATAGCTTTGTGCTGCTTTCCCTTCATTAATGAGTTGTGTTAAGATCTGGTGTGCCTGCTTCTGCCCTTTGATCAGCGCGAACATTTTCTTTTATTCCTCTTCCACATTGATCTCACCAGCTTTTTGCAGGGCGATCTTTGTGAGGATCGGACCGATGATCTCAAAGAAAATACAGGTCGCCGTTACGGTCGTGATCACGATCGTCCCAATATGATCACCCACAGTCAGTGTTTTTCCTGCAGCTTCGATAGTCTTGCCCAATCCGCTAAAATCCTTCTTTACGATAAGTGATAATCCAATCGCAACACCAGCTTGTGACAGGATACCCAGCCCGATATAATTTCTTATATTCCGTGACACTTTCCCGAACATTGCACCGAGACGTGAACCCCCGATCAATCCTGCTGAACGTGCAAGAATGTACACAATGCCCAGCAGTCCTAATGACGGCAAAGCGGCAATTTGGAGATTTGTTCCAGCAAGAGTAAAAAACAGAATGAACAAAAGCGGGATCACACTGGTAAGTTCCTTATGCATAATCTCGATCAGGTTATGCCGCTGTGTATTGATGATCAGGATACCTGCTGTCATATTTGTGAGTATCAGCGAGAGATGAAAGGCATGAGAAAGCCCGACCATGAGAAGTACGACGCCAAAAATATGTATGAAATAATCACTCGAACTCTTGAGTTTCCTTACCAGAATACAGAAAAGAGCTCCCACAAGCAAACCGATAAGGATACTTAAAAATATCTCCTTTAAGGGTGTGAGGATAAGTGCAAAAAAACCTCCTGACGAAACACCTGTTTGGCTCAGAAGAATGTGCTTTGCAATAGCAGAAGCAAATCCGAAAATGATGATCCCAAGTCCATCATCAAATCCCACTACAGCATATAGAGCTTTTGTAAGGGGACCTTTTGCCCGGTATTCTCTGATGACCGCAACCGTTCCTGCAGGTGCACTGGCAGGAGCAATGGAACCAAAGATGAGTGCGAGTGGAAGGTTTTTTGTAACGAGCCATACAACGAAAAATACGAGAATGAAAGCGCCGAATGATTCTGCGAAAATAATTGATATGATACCTGAGCCCTGTTTCTTTAGATCGCTGAGACTGAGCTCAAGACCAATGGTCAATGCAACAAAACCAAGCGCAATATCCGTAATAAATGAGAGCGCATCCTGTATCGAGGGAGTTAATATTCCGAAAACTGAAGGTCCGATCAGGACACCGAAGAACATGTAGCCGATTATCAGCGGAAGCCGTATGCTTTTTGTGATCTTTCCGAAATAGAAACTAATTAATGCAACGAGCCCGAGCAGTGCAAGAATGGGCAGTGTGTGTGTCTGGAAGAAATGCTGAATTGATGAAAAAAAGTTCATGTTACATCATCTCTATTTATTTAAGCTACCGGAGAAGTAGTTGACATCGTTCGTTACGACCAAAATGCCATCTCTGCTCTTCTGGCTGCTCATTATTGTCTTGACCTGGCGAAGTACTTCGTTCGAGAGTTTTTTGGGAACAACCGCCATAATGATCTTGTGAAATCCCTTGTCACTCTCATTCCAAAAACTTGCAAAAAGCGGCAGGGCATGAAGATAATAACCGGGATTGTTCGCATCCACGATTGAAACATGTGCGTCAGATATTTCAGAGAATATCTGAAGTAAGTCCTCAAACGAATCTTCGAGCTGAACAAAAACATGAAAAAGTGTCTTTTCAACACCGGGTTTTTGAACTGATTCTTCTTTAATTTCTGTAAGTCGTGAGAATATCGTGTATAGCTTTTCCGAATCTGTTTGTGAAACGATCTCATCGAATGCTTCCTGAGACTGCAGAATTTGTGATATGCGCGCAAGATAACTGATATGATCATTCCGTTTCGCTTTAGGTGCAAAGATGAAAATGAAGAGTGTTACTTTTTTCTTGTCGATCGCCTGAAAATTCACACCTGAAGGTACGACGAGTATACCTATAACAAAATCTTTGAGTTCTTCCAACGTACAATGCGGAAGTGCAATGCCCTTGCCGATGCCCGTGGAGAGTAACGCTTCCCGTTCGGCGAGTCTTTGATACAACTCTTCTGGCTTATATCCTTCGAGCCCTTTGCAATGGACAGCCATATCTGCGATCTTGTGCAGGACAGCTTCTTTGTCCTTCAAAGAATCATCTATTGCAATCGAGTTTTTACAGAGTATTTTTTGTAGATCCATGATTACCTCACATGCTTATCTCTTATCCGGTATATGTTTCTGGATAAATATACTTGAAAATTCTTCGGAGAGAATATCCATGATTATTATGTTGAATTTCTTCGAACCGATCACTTTTGCCTCACGAAAAACACCTGATCTTTTAAATCCAACCTGTTCATACATCTTAATGGCACCTGGATTATAATCGAAAACCTGCAGATATATCTCGTGAAGATTCAAAACATTGAAACCAAAATCCAGGATCAGGCATGTTGCTTCTTTGCCGTATCCCTTATTCCAATAGGATTTATCACCGATGAAAATGCCGAACTCCGCTCTACCGTCTATATAATTGACATTATGCAGTCCGCAATTTCCGATCAGCGTATCGGTTTTCTTATCGATAATGCCAAAAACATATTCATTCCTGGCAATCATATTCTGAAGGAATTCTTCCTCTTTCGGAAGACTGAGCTGCATGGTAAAGCAGCCAAGACCGATACCAACCTCGATGTCACTCAACCACTCGGCATACTGTGCAGCATCCTCTTTTGAGATCGGGGATAAATAGCATCTTTCCCCGACCATCTTTTTGAAATATTTCATATCCTACTCCTATTTCATCGCCTTCTGGATCTTCTGCCAGTCATCTTTAAGGGTGACCGTTCTGTTGAAGATCATTTTTCCGGGTGTTGAATCTTTATCGCAGCAGAAATAACCCTTGCGTTCAAACTGCATTCTGTCACCAGGCTTGATCTCTGACAATGCCGGTTCAAGTTTGCAATCTGTGAGTTTTTCAAAAGAGTGAGGATTTATATTCGGTGTGAAATCTTTGCCTTCTGGAGCATCGTTGGGATTTTCGTTCACAAAAAGCTTTTCATAAAGACGAACCTCTGCGTCGATCGCATGCTTTGCAGAAACCCAGTGCAGCGTTGCTTTCACCTTTCGCCCGTCAGGAGCATTGCCGCCTTTTGTTTTCGGGTCATACGAACAGTGAAGCTCTATTACGTTGCCGTTATCATCTTTTACCACACTATTACATTTCAAGAAATAGGCATATCGAAGACGAACCTCTCTTCCCGGGGCAAGACGGTAAAATTTCTTTGGTGGATCTTCCATGAAATCATCCCGCTCGATATAGAGTTCTTTTGAAAATGGAACTTTTCTCGTTCCGGCTGATTCATCCTCGGGATTGTTTACCGCTTCCAGTTCCTCAACTTGATCTTCGGGATAATTATCGATAATGATCTTGAGCGGTTTGAGCACTGCCATATAGCGGTTTGCAGTTTTATTGAGTTCCTCGCGGATGCAATGTTCGAGAAGGGCATAATCAACGAGATTATCGCTCTTTGCCATGCCGATTCTATCGAGAAAATCCCAGATGGATTCCGCTGTGTAGCCGCGTCTTCGCAGCCCGGAGATCGTTGGCATTCGTGGGTCATCCCAACCATTAACATATCCTTCTTCCACAAGAACTATGAGCTTTCTTTTGCTTAGAATAGTATAGGAAAGATTAAGTCTGGCAAATTCAATTTGTCTTGAAGGGAATATCTCTAGTTCATTAATGAACCAATTGTATAAAGGTCTATGGTTTTCGAAACCTATATCACACAGTGAATATGTAATTCTCTCTATTGAATCCGATTCACCATGGGTAAAATCATAGGTTGGATAGATGCACCAAGTATCTCCAGTTCTATGGTGTTCTCTATGTAAAATTCGATACATCACCGGATCTCGCATGTTCATGTTGGGATGTGCCATATCGATCTTGGCACGAAGGATTTTTTCTCCTTCTGGAAATTCACCGTTTTTCATGCGTTCAAAAAGGTCGAGATTTTCTTCAATCGAACGGTCGCGGAAGGGGCTGTTCTTTCCCGGTTCTGTTAGTGTTCCGCGGTATTCGCGAATCTCGTCAGCGTTCAGGTCGTCCACGTATGCCTTGCCTTTTTCGATGAGCTTGATTGCATAATCATAGAGGATCGGGAAATAATCTGAGGCATAGAAAAGACGGTCTTCCCAATTCGTGCCCAGCCATTTCATGTCTTCGAGGATCGCTTCCACGTACTTTGTCTCCTCTTTTATTGGATTCGTGTCATCAAAACGCAGGTTGAATTTGCCATTGTACTGTACAGCGAGACCATAGTTCAGGCATATTGCTTTTGCGTGTCCGATGTGTAAAAAACCATTTGGTTCCGGTGGGAAACGAGTGTGCACTTCGCCATTGTGTTTCTTGTTTCGTATATCTTCTTCGATGATCTGACGGATGAAATCCTTCGATCCGGACTCTTCGTCTTTTGTCAGTAGTGCTAATATCTTTTTATCGTCCATGATGCTCCTGCGAATTATGCATTCAATACGCTTTTAAGGCGTGCAATTGCTTCTTTTGTTCCAAGAATGTCAATTAATGAAGGAATATCCGGTCCGTGAACTTCTCCAAAAAGGGCAAGCCGGAGCGGAAAATACAGGTCTTTACCCTTTACTCCAACTGTTTGAGTTGTTTCTTTAACGAGTTCTTTTATCTCGTTCTCAGCCCAGTTTTCTTTTGTGCTAAGCTGTTCGATCCAGAAAGAATAGAGCTTTCGTGCCTTTTCATGTGAAATGATCTGTTTATCCTCGTCTGAAAATACGAGATCGCGATAGAACATATCAGAGTGAGCTATCATTTCTGGGATCGTTGCAACGCGCTTACGTGCATTATCAACAACACGGACGTATTTTTCGTGATCTGAAATATCGATTCCTGCTTTCTCAAAAAATGGTTTTGCTTTTTCTGCAATATATTCAAGATCAAGACTGCGCAAATACGAGCCATTCATCCAGTTGAGTTTTTCCAAATCGAAAACCGCACCGGATTTACTGATACGCTTGAGTGAAAATGCTTTGATCAGTTCTTCCATTGTATAGAATTCTCTGTCTTCCGATGCATGCCATCCGAGAAGTGCAATAAAATTTATAAGAGCTTCCGGCAAATATCCCTTTGCGAGATAATCCTCCACTGCCACATCGCCCTGACGTTTGCTGAGTTTTGTCTTGTCGGGATTGAGCAGCAAGGGCAGATGCACGAATTTTGGCACTTTCCACCCGAGTGCTTCATACATAAAAATATGCTTCGGCACGCTGATGAGCCATTCTTCGCCGCGTATCACATGACTGATCTTCATCAGGTGGTCGTCCACCACGTTGGCGAGATGATATGTCGGAAAGCCGTCCGATTTTATGATCACCTGATCGTCTACTTGTGCATTATCCACTTCTACGCGCTCTCGAACAGCATCATAAAATACAGTTGAGCCCTCTTTGGGAATTTTCAGCCGTATCACATGAGGTATGTTCTGTGTGAGTTTTTCCTGAACTTCTTCCTGTGATAAGTTTCTACATGCCCCGTCATACACGACCGCAGTGCTGTTTTCTTTTGCATCATCGCGCAGTTTTTCCAGCCGTTCTTCTGAGCAGAAGCAATAGTATGCAGCTCCTTTGTCGATCAGTTCCTGTGCATATTTTCGGTAAAGCTCTGTGCGCTCGGATTGAATATATGGTCCGTAATCTCCGCCGACAACCGGTCCTTCATCATAATTCAAGCCAACTGCCTTGATCGTATTCAGGAGGTCTTTCTGTGCACCCGGAATATATCTCTTTCGGTCAGTGTCTTCGATCCTGAGGACAAAAGAACCGTCATTTTTTTTTGCAAACAGGTAGTTGAACAGTGCGGTGCGAAGTCCACCCACATGGAGATAACCGGTTGGGCTTGGTGCAAAACGCACACGAATATCCGAATTTTTGGGTGATGACATATCATGTTCCTTGTGAGATTTTTTTATACATACTTTTTTCGGGTTTTCTTTGTCAAGAATGAGGATGATAGTACAATCTAAAATTAAATTTGACAAATTATTAATGGAAAATTAAATGGCTCTCAACAAAGGCGGTGTTTATGAAAAAATTAATTATTTTGATTTTTTTACTTTTCTCATATGCACTCATACTGTATTCAAATCCGATTTTACCTGCTGTTTTCAGCGAACTTTACTTTGATGATAACGATAACTGGTATCTTGAATTATATGATTTTTATGGATTTTCACCCGGCAATCTTGATGGCTGCTATCTTACCAGTGCATCAAGCACAGCTTATTTCAATAATGGGATAGCCTTCGGTTGCTATGATACACTAGTGGTAACAAATGCGGATATGCAAACGGATTTTACAATTAACAGAAATGGTACTGATCTGTACATTTATGGCTTCTTTTATGATGAAATGTATTGGGGAGATTATGCATACTCTACCGTAAACGCTCCTTATTCCGGTCAATCATTAGCTCGTGTTGTACCATATGATGATTATTTCTTACTGGCAAAAGAGAACCAGCCATCTCTTGGAAATAATCCATTTAACGTACAAACTTATGGTGGAATTCAGGGAAATGTATCAGATGTTTCTGGTTATCCTGTCCCGAATGTACAGGTTGATATAATCTCACCAATATCAATATCGATATATACAGATGAAATTGGGTATTTTTTTATTGATGGTCTTTATGGTATGAATTATACATTATCTGCATATAAGTCGGGATATCCATCAGTTCAGATGGACGTCACGGTCGAGCCGGATTCAATATCAAATGTCTCATTCGTGTTTGTTCCTCAATCTGTCGATCCAAATCCTCAAGAAAACACGGTTTCGATCTCCAATCATCCCAATCCATTCTACAATGAAACAGAATTTCAATATTCATTACCTCATAACTCATTCGGTTCTGTCGCGATCTTCAACAGCAAAGGTCAGAAGATAAAAGAAATTCCTGTTTCTCCAACTGAGAATTCGGTCTCGTGGTCGGGCTTGGATGAGAAAAATAAATACGTCCCGAGTGGTGTATACTTCTATAATCTGGAATGTGGTGATAAAATCCTGGCTTCTGGAAAGATGTTGTATCTGAGATAGAAATATTCGAGTGAAAATAGAAAAAATACTTGTTACTATTATTATACTTCTTCTCATCTCTTCTGCATTATGGGCACAACTGGAATTCTATAAAGAGGATCTCTCATTTGAGCTAGATAAAAACTATTTTACCGTTGAGGGTGATTACTATTTCAGGAATGTCGGCAATCATAATATAAAGGCAACACTCTTCTACCCTATCCCGCGGGACAGCATTCTTGGTGTTTATGATTCTGCATTTGTAAAAGGTCAGCCTCAGCAGACCGAATCTCCGATCACTATTATAAAAGAGAACGGTTTCTTTTTCAATGTTGAGGTTGGAAAGAAAGATACTGCTTGTTACAGGATATCCTATCGTCAGAAACTTCTCGGCAACAAGGCAACATATATCTTTACGACAACGAACACTTGGGGAAAACCACTCGAAGAGGCGGCATTCCGGCTAACCTTTCCTAATAAACAACTTAGAATCGACTCCCTTTCGATGATACCTGACAGGTTAAAGAAAAATGAGGATTCATATACCATATACTGGTCGGAAAAGAAATTCATGCCCGTGCAGAATCTTGTCATTCTCTTTCATGAAGAGGAAGAAAAGGACATTCCAAAAATCGAAACCAAAGAGAAAAATTCACTCTTGTATATTCGGATCACCCCTCTCCTGATACCTGGTCTTGCTGCAGGATATGTGATAAGACATAACAACGCTGGGTATGCTCTAATCGATTTTATATTTGCAGCAAACTTTCATTACTCATCTGGGTATCATGAATCCTATGGTTTTTCTTTCATTACAGAATATTTCAATGGCTGCCAGATGAAAGGTATTTTCTATCGATTAAATCTTGGCTTGGAATATGGAGATTTTTTTGATTTATTTGAAGAAGGTGGACCACAAGAAAAGAAGTTTTTACCGAATATTACAGGTGGTATAGGGTATGCATTTATAGATAAAAGCGGTTCTTCTGTACGATTATCTCTTGAGGTCGGATGGACATCCTTTCTTGGAAGGATCAACATCGAATATTTATTTTAGAAAAATATAGTTGAAAAGTAAAGATATATCCGGTCAGCAATTCAAATCATCAACTAATCTAAAATCACTGATTATAGTTATCTGTCTGTTATTACCTCTGGGTTTCTCAATGAGATTTCAAGTCGTAGGAGAAGGGGATAATTACAATCATAGAGTATTTCATGATTTGAAATCTAGCTGTAGGAAATACTTATCATGAATTCAAAACATATTAAAAAATATGTTAACGAATTGCAGTAATCTTGAAAAAATATAAATTTTCTGATGTCGTTGCCGACCAGTGAATCTGTTGACCTACCTGTGAAAATGACCCGCTTGATGTAATGTCGGCATAAATTCCTGTTGGAGTATCAGAGCCATAAATTTTATATCCGGTTGCACCTAGAACAGCTTCGAAATAGATATCAACACCTGAACTTTGATCGACTGAAATCGAAACATCTTCAGGAGGGATTAATGGCGTAACTGTATCAATATCATGAAAAACCATTGCTGCACCATTGTCGATACCATTATCATCATTTCCTATCCAACCTACAGCGACCCTGTTTCCCGAAACAGAAACTGATTTACCAAACCAATCATAATCACTTGGATCAGTCACAGATAATTCAGCAAGAATATTCCAATTATCTCTGTCTAACTCATACACAAAAACCGTGCCACCTTCAAGTTCATTATTATTGGAATGATAGATAGACGCTACAGCTGCATAATTATTACTTAGGTTTAAAGAGCTGCCAAAATAATCTCCAGCTTGTAGTGAAGCAGGTACTAATTTTTGCTGAAAATTCCAGAAACTACCATTAGTATGAAAGATATATGCACTGCCCGAATTAGGACCATTATCATCATCATTGATTGAGCTGATAAGAGCATAATCTCCATCAATTGAAACAGTTTTGCCAAAGTTATCATTAGCGGCTATATCTGGAGAAAATAGTTTTGTTTCTGATTTAGTAACTGTATTGAAAATATATGCTGCTCCACCGGAAGTACCATAGTCATCAACACCGTGAGCTCCAACTATTATATTTGAATTATCAATATCAGCTGATGTTCCAAAATAATCATAGATCTGACTATCAGTAGGAATAAGTTTTGACGGGGTTTGCCAGGTAGATCCGATCAGTTCTGTTATATAAACAGCTCCAGATTGAGAACCATGATCAGAACATCCAGGAGCACCTATTACTGCCATATCATTATCCCATGATACACAATATCCAAAATGATTATGAGCTATTCCATCGGGAGCTATAATTTTTTGCTGATACCATGTACTTCCATTGTATTTGAAATAATATACTGCTCCAGCATTAAGTGCATTAGTATCTTCATGCCATGCACCTATAAGAAAGTCCTGCCCGACAATAGCTACAGAATTGCCAAACTGGTCACCTTCTTCTGTATCAGAAGCAATTATTTTACTGATTTCACTCCACGCGCTTCCGGTCCAATGAAAAAAATATGCAGCTCCAGCTTCATTTCCCATATCATTATCAAGAGGAACACCCACGATAAGCCAGTCACCATCCATAGCAATTGCTGAACCAAAATACCGATATGCAAATCCATCACTTGCAAATACTTTTGTCGTATACGTAAAATCATCAGTATTATTTTCATAGGTGAACACAGATCCTGAATTATTACCATTATCATCATCTCCAGGACATCCAACAACAACGATCGAACCGCTTATGGCAACCTGCTTCCCAAAGAAATCTTCTGCAGTTAGAACATCCGCAGTCAAAATACTAATTTGACTCCACTCAATGCCATCTCTTTCAAAAACATAAGCACTTCCACAATCTAGATCATCTCCATTATCATGTTCAGCAGACCCTACAATTGCATAATCTCCATCCAAAGAAACGGAGTTTCCAAAATAATCTCCACCAGCGCCATCAGATGGGAGAAGTTTATCCTGTTCCAGCCAGCTAGTACTACTCCTTTTAAAAATATATGCACTGCCCGAATTAGGACCATTATCATCATCATTAATTGAGCTGATAAGAGCATAGTCTCCATCAATATCTACTGCATATCCAAGATTATCGTTATTTTCTGTATCGCCTGCTACAACTTTATCTCTTTCCAGCCAGTTGTCTGCTTGATGTTGATAAAAATATACAGCTCCCGAAGAATTTCCGGCTTGATCATTTCCCGTTGAGCCAACAGCTAACCAGTCATCTGAGATGGTTACTGACCAGCCGAAATAATCATATTGTGCGTTATCGGACGGGCATAATTTTTCAGATTGAGTCCACGTATTTCCAGATCTGTTGAAGGTATAGATCACTCCCGATTGATTACCGTTTTCTCCTCTCTGAGGTGCACCAACAACAGCAACAGTACCATCGAGATCAACACTTTCTCCGAAATGATTATGGGCTTCTCCATCACTTGCCATCAATTTTTGCTCTATCCAGTCCGCACCATTGTAATAATATGCATAAACAGCACCTGCATTAGCCGCCCTGGTATCCTCATACATAGCTCCTACCAAAGCCATATCCGGGGAAATAGCTACAGAGTAACCAAATTGATCTTCCTCATCTGCATCGCTGGCAACTATTTTACACTCATCTGACCAAGAACTTCCATTCCAATGGTATATATATGCACAACCTTCATCGGTGTTTGTATCATCTGCAAGAGGAGCTCCAACTATAAGCCAATCACCACATATATCTATTACTGAAGCGTAATCTATACTATTTTGATAATCTGTAGCTGTAATCTTATATGATGCAATCTCTTTTGCGCTCTCCATGCGCTGATCTGCAATCAGAACATTAAATGAAAACAAAAATAGTATTAACATTATCTTGAAAACAGGCATTATAACTCCTTAAAATTTAATAATACTTCTCAATTAAAAATAAATAATGTCGTCAAGATTAGAAATAAATTATAGATTCAATACGTTTGAATTTACAAAATTATTGGATTTTCATATATTTTTTATCCGTAAAAATACGCAATAAGTTACTTGATAACAACATATGACACATTCGCATGAAATTCTTTATCAAAATATCTAAACTTGACACAATATTAAAATATACGCATAAGATAGATAATTTTTTGAAACGTTCTAGGAGGTATAGAATGAAAAAAAGATTTTTGCTCCTTGTCCTTCTAGTTGTTTTTATAAGTCATTCGCTTTTTGCTTTGGTTATTCATGTGCCGACGAATTACACGACAATTCAGGCTGCAATAAACTCAGCAGCGATTGGAGACACAGTTCTCGTCGACACCGGCATTTATAACGAGAATATCGATTTCATTGGAAAGAATATTGTCGTTGCGTCACACTTTATTACAACCCAGGACACATCTGCAATATTACAGACAATCGTGCACGGTACGGGTGATGGGTCTGTTGTAACATTTACAAGTAGTGAGACACCTGCAGCTTTGTTATGCGGTTTTACTATTCGAAATGGCAGTACAAATAATTATGGCGGGGGAGTCAATATTAACAGCGCCAGCCCAACATTGAGCTACTGTATCATCGAGGATAACAACGCGCTGTATGGCGGTGGTATCTGTTGTAATAATTCAAGTTCTCAGATATCCTATGTTCAGCTGTATGACAATTTAGCAATTGGCGGTGGTGCGGTATCGCTTATAGATGCAAATCCCACTTTTACAAGGGCTATGATCTGCAATAACGGCGCTGAACTGGGTGGCGGTTTTCATTGCGATAACTCAAGTCCGGAAATAGTAAATTCAACTTTCTGTGGAAATTCGGCTTTTGACGAAGGTGGTGCATTATATGGCTATGGCTCAAGTCCTGACTTCCAAAACTCAATATTTTGCTATAACGAGGGCAACTATGCAGTTTATCTCTGGTCAGGATCTCCAACCGTTTCGTATTCATCTTTCTGGAATAATGAACTTGGTCCTGTACATGGATTTAATGACTCAGTATGTGTAAATGTCACAACCAACGTAAATGGAGATTCATGCGATGTTTATGGCAATATTCAGCGTAATGCTAAACTGTTGCATGTCAGCGATAATATATATTGTCTCTCGGGATTCTCACCGTGTATTGATGCTGGCGATCCTGCTTCTCCAGATGATCCCGACGGCACGATATGCGATATGGGTCAAATCTATTTTGACCGTTCCTATATAGAAATCGATTCCTTTGCAGTAAACAAGGTGGATAACAACATCCGACTTACCTGGGGCTCTCTATGGGAAACTGATGTCATTGGTTTTAATATTTATCGCAGCGAAACTGATGATTATTCACTTGCAGAGAAAATCAATGCTGCCATCATTCCTGGCTCTGGTACCACAACTGTGCCTCAAAGTTATCTCTATAATGACATGACCGGAATTATCAACATTGATTATTATTACTGGCTTGAGGTTTTGAATTTCGCTGATATGCTCAATGTTTTTGGTTCGATTTTCTATACTATGCCCGTTAGCGTTGATGATCCAGAAATACCATCAGATCTGTATTATTCTCTCTCATGCTCTCCGAATCCATTCTCTGGTTCAATTCATATTCAATTTACTTATTCTCAAAATCATCCTAATAATGAACTGCAAAATGAATCTGTAAAGATAGATATCTATAATACAAAAGGTCAGCTTGTTCGGACCCTTCCCATTCAATCTGCTACTGGGTCATCATTCTCCGCAACCTGGGATTCCAGGAATGAATCAGATCAGCTTGTTGGATCAGGAGTTTATTACTGCTTTGTAAGAACTGACGAAAAGCAGCTCGTTAAAAAGCTTTTACTGATTCGTTAAACAATTTCTCGCACTTCTCCTGCAGTTCGAATTTTTTATTCGAAGATACTAGCATTATATCAAATTTACGATATGCGTTACTCAAACTTGACACAAAAATATATGAGACGGTTTCTAATTACATAACATTGATAAAGGCATATATTATAAAATTATGAAAAAAAGATGCTTGGTTGTTACAGGCGGCGGTGACTGTCCCGGGCTCAATGCAGTGATCCGAGCAATCGTCAAGCGTGCTTCCCAGGAAGATGAATGGGAGATCGTTGGAAGTATCGATGGATTCAACGGTGTTCTAAAAGATCCCCGTGAATTACGTGTGCTTTCATGTAGAACAGTTGCAGGTATCCATGTCCGTGGCGGCACAATTCTCGGCACGACCAATAAAGGCGGTCCTTTTGCCTGGCCTGTTCAGGATGAAAATGGCAAATGGACCGAGATCGATCGATCAAAAGAGATGCTGGACATCCTGAAAGAAGAGAACATCAATGCAGTTATAAATATCGGCGGAGATGGTTCTCAGACAATCTCGCAAAAATTGTTTAAGATGGGATTGAACATAGTTGGTGTCCCCAAAACCATCGATAATGACCTATCTGCAACAGATTTTGCATTCGGCTTCCAGACAGCAGTCGAGGTTGCTACCGATGCAGTGGACAAGCTGGTAACAACAGCAGAAAGCCATCACAGGATCATCATCCTTGAAGTGATGGGGCGTGCAGCCGGATGGATCGCACTCTATGCATCAATCGCAGGTGGTGCTGAAGTATGCCTTATCCCGGAAATTCCTTACGATCTTCAAAAAGTAAAAGAAATGGTGGAGATGCGAACCGAGGACAGGCGCGGGTTTGCAAATATTGTTATTGCAGAAGGTGCATACCCAAAACATGGAACCGTTGTCGGGCAAAAAGTTGATGAAATCGGATATCATAATTTCAAACTCGGTGGTTCAAGCATCAGGCTCAAGAAAGAGCTTGAAGATGCTGGAACCCAAGCCGATATCCGTGTCACTATTCTTGGACATTTACAGCGTGGCGGCATTCCCTGTGCCTTTGACAGGATACTCGCAACCCAGTTCGGCGTGAAAGCTTTTGAAATGGTTCTTAAGAAAAAATTTGGCGAAATGGTTGCCTATAAAAATAATGATATAAAAAGTGTTCCAATCAAAGATGCCATCAATACCTATAACCTTGTGAATGTGCATTCTAATCTTGTGCATACTGCACGGGGAGTGGGTATCAGTTTTGGCGACTAAAAAAGTTTAACGGAGAAGCTGCATGGGCGAGAAAAAAGACAGAATTGCAATCCTAACATCCGGGGGTATCGCACCCTGCCTGTCTGCATCAACCGGATGCCTTATCACTGAATATACAAAACTCGTTCCGGAAATGGAGATCATCGGATATCTGAACGGTTATAAAGGTCTGCTCACAGACAGTAGTATTATCATTTCCGATGAAGTAAGGAAAAAAGCAAAATGTCTTCAAAAATACGGCGGCAGCGTACTTGGAAACAGCCGTGTTAAGCTTACAAATGTGGCAGACTGTATGAAAAAGGGCTACATTCAGGAAGGACAGAATCCACTCCAGGTAGCCGCAGAACAACTCGTTAAAGACAACGTTTCGATCCTTCATACAATTGGTGGAGACGATACAAATATCATGGCATCAGAGCTGGCATCCTACCTGAAAATGAATGGCTACGACCTGACGGTTGTTGGACTTCCTAAAACAGTGGATAACGATGTGATCCCGATCTATCAAACCCTCGGGGCTGCAACTGCTGCAGAACAGGGAGCAATCTTCTTTGAGAACGTTGCGAACGAGAATACAACCAGTTCTCGCCAGCTTATTATACACGAAGTCATGGGACGTCACTGCGGATGGCTTACTGCAGCTACTGCTCGTGAATATCGAAAACGTCTTAAGAAAAAAAGATTCCTGCCGGACATCCTTCTTGCTCGTGAACGCTGGGATATCGATGCGATCTATATCCCAGAAATGGGTATTGATATCGACGAGGAGGAAGAACGTCTGAACAAGCTTATGGACAGCAAAGATTCTGTTAATGTTTTCCTCAGCGAAGGTGCAGGAATGGAAACCATTGTTTCTGAGATGGAGGCCAAAGGCGAACAGGTAGCGCGAGACGCTTTCGGGCATGTGCGACTTGATGAACTGAATCCCGGGCAGTGGTTTGCAAAACGTTTCAAAACCATGCTGAAGGCAGATAAGGTTCTAGTTCAGAAAAGCGGCTATTTTGCACGTTCCGCCCCTCCGAACAAAGAGGACCTTGACCTCATTCAGCGCACCTGTGTGGAAGCTGCACGCTGCGGATTGAATGGTCAGAGCGGCGTTGTGGCTCTGGATGAAGATCATAATAACGAACTCAGATGTATCGGATTTCAGCGAATCAATCGGGGAAAACCATTCGATATTCATCAAAAATGGTTCGAAGATATGCTGATAGATATTGGTCAGATCAGGTAAATTATGAACATAAAATTCAAAGACATTAATACAGGAATCGTTCAAGCTCGTGCAGTGATCGAGATCGCTGACGGCATCCTCCTCAATGAGATCACAATCCTGAGAAAAGGCAACGATCTAATCGTTGAGCTTCCCCAGAAGTCCTTCCGCGGTAAGGATGGCAAGATGTATTTTATGAATGTCATTACTTTTGCCAATGAGGATAAGGAGAATCTTTTCAAGCTCGAAATAAAATCCGAATACGAGAAATGGCGGGGACAGAATCCTAAGGTTCTCGTATATGAAAATAAATGATGTTAGCATGAACATGAAAAGAGTATCGCATCTTAAATTTCAAATTACAAATTTCAAATTTCTAGTAAAATTTCGAAACATAAATGACAAATAAAAAATTCGATTTAGAGGAAAGAACAGCAAAATTTGGTGAAAATATTATTAAATTCGCAAAAAAGATTCCTCAAAATCCAATAACGCTTCCTCTTATAACACAAGTTGTGAAAGCTGCAACAAGCGTTGGTGCAAATTATTCTGAAGCTGATTGTGCAGAATCTAAAAAAGATTTCGAACATAAGCTTGGAATCTGTAAAAAAGAATCCAAAGAATCAAAACATTGGTTAAGAATGATCTCAAAAGCAATTCCAATACTCAAAGATGATGCTAAGATTCTATGGAAAGAAGCGAATGAATTAAACCTGATATTCTCATCAATCATCATCAAATCTAAGGAAAAAGGATAATTAGGGATTTAGTTTTTGACATTTTATTTGTCATTAGTAATTAGAGTTTAGAAATTTATATTTTATGAAAGGTTTTAGAATGAAAAGAGTTTTAATGATTATGATGTTCTTACTCATTACAGGCAGCATCTTTGCATATGAAAGTCCAGATGAGTTTGAGAGCATGTATTTTAAATTTGAGATAACGAATCGGGCTGAACTTGAGCAGATCACACGCATCGTTTCGATTGATAATGTTATCGATCTCACAGTTTATGCTTATGCAACTCCTACTCAACTTGCCAAACTGAGCAATCTCGGGTATAAGGTGGAATTTCTTCCTATCTCCGGATCTACAAAAGATCTCACCATGGCAACAACTATAGCAGAAATGGCTAATTGGGATCGCTATCCAACATATAGTGTGTATTGTGATATGATGGCTCAATTTGTAAGTAATTATCCAAACATTTGCAGATTGGAGAATCTCGGTTCTTCAATTGAGGGTCGTGATATCCTTGCGGTAAAGATCTCTGACAATCCAGATATTGAGGAAGATGAGCCAGAATTCTTTTATACTGCCCAGATGCACGGGAATGAGATCGTTACTTATATTATGATGCTCAGGTTGATCGATTATCTTCTTTCAAATTATGGCATCAATCTTGAAGTAACCAAAATGGTCAACGAGATCGAAATATGGATCAATCCGCTGGCAAATCCTGATGGTACATATGATGGTGGAAACAATACAGTAAGCGGTGCTGATAGAGAAAATGCAAATGGTGTTGATCTCAATAGAAATTTCCCAGATCCTGAAGATGGACCGCATCCTGATGGAAATGCCTGGCAGCCAGAAACAATAGTCATGATGGACTTTGCTGATGCGCATAGCTTTATCCACTCTGCCAACTTCCATAGTGGAGCAGAGGTAGTTAACTATCCCTGGGATACCTGGGCAACTCTTCATGCAGATAATGACTGGTATTACGATATTTCCCGCGCATATGCAGACACCGTACACCTTTACTCTCCAGCTTCCTACATGAACTTCCTGGATAATGGCGTAACAAATGGATATCAGTGGTATACAACCAATGGTAACAGGCAGGACTATATGAACTGGTTCCATTATTGCAGGGAAGTAACAATAGAATTATCCGATGCAAAACTTCTCTCATCAAATCTTCTTCCGGCACATTGGACATATAATAACCGTTCACTTATAAATTATATAAAGAACGTATACTACGGCATTCGTGGTCTTGTAACAGACTCACTTGGCAATCCACTCGACGCAAAGATCACAGTCGTTGATCATGATTTCGACCACTCAGAAGTATATACAGATCCTGATGTGGGTGATTATCATCGCATGATCCTGCCCGGCACCTATGATATAACAGTTAGCGCTTATGCGTTCATTCCACAAACAATAACAGGTATAACTGTTGTCGATACTGGTGCTGTACGTGTTGATGTGATACTCCAGGAAGCTGAAAGCGTAGATATTACAGGCACAGTACGCGATGGAGACACACACCAGCTTATCGTCGGCGCAAAGGTCGAGATCATCGATTCTGTTCATGCTCCGGTTTTTACCGGATTTGATGGAACATATGCCATTGATAATGTCATGGAAGGAACATACACATTTAAAGTATCAGCAGATGGATACAGCACTCTCACTGAGGACATAACGGTTACGGAAGATAATAATGTTATCAATTTCGAACTCTACCAGCCCTATCTGTTCTGGGATTTCGAGCAGAATGACGGAGATTTTACCAGCAGTTATATCAACGGCTGGCAGTGGGGTGAGCCTTCAGCAGGAGACATCTCTGCATATTCCGGTATAAAAGTATGGGGAACAGTTCTTGGTGGCTACTATGTCGATAATGCCCACTGGTATCTTTATTCACCCGAGATATTGCTTGGAAACAACCCCATGCTCGAATTTTATCATCTGCATAATTTTGAAAGTAGTTCTACAATGTGGGATGGGGGGAATGTCAGCATCTCAACAAATGGTGGAACATCTTATGGTCTGTTGACTCCAGTGGGAGGTTATGATGGCAACATTAGTGCATTAAGTCAGCAGGGTTATGGCGGAACCAGAATGGAATGGACACTTGCTCAATTCAGCTTGGGACCTTATGCAAATCAGGAAATCATCCTGCGCTGGCATTTTGCATCTGATTATTCAGAGCATGACTATTATGGCTGGTACGTCGATGATGTTGCGATCATCGAGCTTGTCGGAACAGATGATCCTACCCCGGGTAATACCTTTACTCTCAAGCAGAATTTTCCTAATCCATTCCATGGTTCGACAACGATCTCTTTCTCAATTCCCAAAAACGCTGAGAATGCAAAGCTATTGATCTTTAATCTTAAAGGACAGCTTGTGTCCGAAGTACCCATCGATGAAATGATATCATCATACACATGGGATGGAAAAGACATGGCGCAAAAGTCCGTAAGCAGTGGTGTATACTTCTATCAAATACAGTCGGGAAAGCATTCATCAGAAATTAAAAAATTAATTTATTTACAATAATAGATTCGGAGGCGTAATGGCAAAAATACTCATCAGCGATCCTGTCTCAACAGAGTGCATCGAGCTCCTGGAACGAGCAGGACATGACCTTGATATTAAAACAGAAAAGAAAACCCCGGAAGAACTTGCAGGCATAATAAAGGGTTATGATGCAATCGTGATCCGAAGCGCAACAAAAGTGAGAAAGGTTGCGATCGATGCAGCAGACAAACTCCAGCTTATCGTGCGCGGTGGCGTCGGCATCGACAATATCGATCACGAATATGCACGTTCTAAAGGAATAACAGTCTCGAACACTCCAACTGCATCTTCTCAGTCTGTTGCAGAACTGGCACTCGCTCATATGCTTGCACTCTATCGCTTTATTCCACAGGCAAATATTACCATGCAAAATGGTGAATGGAACAAGAAGCAGTACAAGGGTAAAGAGGTATCGGGTAAAGTGCTTGGCATCATCGGATTTGGTAATATCGGGAAATCTCTCGCAAGGATGGCGCTTGCACTTGGCATGACTGTGCTTGCCTATGATCCATATGTCAAAGAAACAGATATGAACGTTGAGATCGTTGATCTTGATACACTTGTCAAACGCTCAGATATCATCTCGCTCCATATTCCTCATACAGATGGTACACACTACATCATAAATGCAGACAACATTGCAAAAATGAAAGACGGCGTTATGATCGTCAATTGTGCGCGTGGAGGTGTTGTTGACGAGAAAGCACTCCTCGAAGCACTCGACTCCGGGAAAGTAGCATATGCCGGAATCGACTCATTTGAGGAAGAACCCACGAACAATAAAGAACTCGTATTACATAAAAATGTATCTGTGACTCCTCATATAGGCGCATCAACCAAAGAGGCTCAGGCAAGAGTCGGACTCGAGGTTGCGGAAGTAATTATTGAGTTCTTTAAAGATTAGTAAATATGATAGAAAAAAAATACGGAGCAGTCTATTGTTTGAGAATGCTTCATGGCGAAGATTTTCTTGTGACACTTCATGAGATCGCAGAATCGCAGGATCTTAAGAATGCGATCATCATAAGCGGTGTGGGCATGCTCAAGGATGCCAAGATCGGTTATTTCCACAACGGAACATACCAGATCAAGACGCTGGATCATCCTGTAGAACTTGTTTCCACCAGCGGCAATATGTACATTAATCCTGCTGGTAAGCATGAATGGCATGTCCATGTAGCACTTGCTGATAAATCTCATGAATTGTACGGCGGTCATCTGCTTGGAGGGACTGTTTGGAATACAGCTGAGATCTTCCTGCAGATCATCCCAGATGCACGTTTCGTTCGAGAAACCGAAGAGGGAAATCTTCGATTGAATTTTAAGTAAGATTATTGCAATCAGCCCAGTCATTTGATCGGGCTGCTTCTTTTAAGACTAAAGGTGAAAAAGCATAAGTGCGTTCGTATTAGTGAACCTGAAAATATTCATTTCGTAACAAATAATACATATAGAAACAACAATTCTTTCTTAACCCAAAATGTTGTATAATACTATTGAGTAATCTTGATCATTATGGAAATGATTCCCGAATACTCGATTCGGACTCATACCCATATTCTTCAATGACATATCTCGAAATAGGAAAAGGTGTTCTTAAAGTTGACGAGATAGAACTCTAAATAAATAGTTAAATAAAATTTTTCGGTTATCAAATCGGAGGTCATATGAAAAAAAATGTAATAATTGTGTTATTTATAATTTTCATAACATCATTCCTCTCTGCAGGCTATCTTCCTCGTGAACTCTTCCACAAGCCAAATACGCCATCACAAATGTACACAGGCAGGGCTGATTCATTACACGGCTTCGATATGCTGCACTATGATATTTCAATACAGCTCTTCCCCTCGACACACTATATAGAGGGAGATGTCATCGCACAGGTCGAAGCAACCGAAGATGGACTCACTGAAGTGTCATACGAACTGGAAAGTCTTTCCGTAACTGATGTTTATGTAAACGAAGCATCGGCAGCATATACATATAATGATGGCATGATAACGATCAGTCTTGGTCAGTCATATTCAACAGGTGACGTCTTTACTACTCGCGTTTTTTACGAAGGATTCCCCATCCTCAGCAATGATGGGTACAGCACCGGTATTCACTGGTCATCATATATATATACCTATTCTGATCCAAACGGTGCCCGTTACTGGTGGCCCGGGTATGACCATCCATGGGATAAGGCAACTACGAAGATGATCATCACTGTTCCAGACGATAACCTCGTCGCATCCAACGGTCTGCTGGAAAGTGAAGTTGACAATGGCAATGGAACAAAAACTTTCACGTGGAACAACACCGGACAAATCGCGACATACCTTGTCTCACTCTGTATTGGGTCTTATGCCACCTTTGAGCAGACATATTCTGGGGTGCCGATTATAAATTATGTATATCCGGGACACTATAATGCTGCCCAGACGGACTTTGCGTGCATTCCAACTGCAATGGGCATTTACGAAGATCGATTCGGAGACTACCCCTGGCAAAAATACGGTGCTGCAGAATGTAACGTTTTTGGAGGTTATGGTGGTATGGAGCATCAAACCATGACGTCGATTGGCAATGGGCTGATTACAGGTAATGAAACCTACGAGATGATCTTTGTGCATGAATTGGGACACATGTGGTTCGGTGACTGCCTGACACCACTCACATGGAAAGATGTATGGCTCTCTGAGGGGTTTGCAACCTATTCCGAAGCCCTCTATATCGAAGGAACAGATGGCTATGATGCGATGTGCGATTATGTGCAGACCTCATATCACAACTACTATCTCAGCTGGGCTGGTAGTACGCCCCATACGGTTTACGATCCTTCCTATCTCAATTACTTCACGCCTGCTACGTATGAAAAACCTGCTTCTTTCCTCCATATGATCCGCCTTGCAGTTGGTGACAGTACTTTCTTCGATATCATCCAGACCTATTTCCAGCAATATCATAGCAGGTGCGTAATCACTGAGGATTTTCAAAATGTTTGTGAAGACATCTCCGGTGAGGATTTCGACGACTATTTCGATGCGTGGATCTACGGTAGCGGCATTCCGAGTTTCGAGTATTCTTACTTGATAGGAACCGGTTCTTCTCGCGATCCCAATTTGGTAATGATCAGCAGATCGACCTCTCCAACTTCGAGCCAGTTCTACATGACCATTCCCTTTGGTGTAGAAACCTCATCAGGTACAGAAACCATTCTCGTGGAGACAGGTCCCGAATTCACCTCCGCACAATACACTGTTAGCGACGGCATACAGGATATCGAATTTGATCCCGATTCATGGATACTGGACCGTGGAAGCACCTATATTGTCCCCGAACTTACCTCTGCCCTGGCAGGCAATTCTGTGGTTTCTCTCATGTGGGAGGAATTCCCGGATGTTGTCTCGCAGGGCATGTTCAATTTGTATAGAAGCGAAGATGCTTCTGAAGATTTCATAATCATTGCAACTGTTCCCGGTGACCAGCTTGAGTACATTGATACAGATGTCATTAATGGTACGACATATTATTACAAAATTTCATATGGCGTTGTTTCTGGTTATTTCTCCGGCGAGACAGAGCATTCAAATATCCTGTCAGCTACACCGATTAACTTTCCTATGGACCAGGGAATTCTCGTCGTAGATGAAACAAAGAACGGTTCCGGTGGTCCTATTACACCGACAGACAGTACGGTCGATAATTTCTATGCTGATGCCCTCACCCATTTCCAGATCACACAATATGATTATGAAGATCAAGGAGAGCCTGATCTAAGCTTCCTGGCGAATTACTCGACTGTGATTTGGCATGATGAGGATATGAATGAAAAATTCATCGAGGATAATATACAGAATCTCAATGCTATGCTCGTCAGCGGCGCACATGTGCTCATTTGCGGTTGGAAAACTGCTGATTATATCCCGGAATCATTTTTTCATCATTATTACGGTTTTGAAGAAACAATCATTATTAATGATCTGGATTTTCTGGGAGCAGTCGGTGAGGACGGCTATCCCTATATTGATGTGAATGGAACGATCCTTCCTGCATGGAATGATAAGTGGAACTATATTGTAGAATTTCCAGATGCCGAGACCGAAAATACGCTTTACACCTATAGCTCAGAATCCGGCACAAATACCGGAAAAGTAGTTGGGATTGTTGATGATAAACAAGATAAAGCTGCAGTTGTTCTTGGGTTTCCTCTTTACTTTATGGAGCTTACAACGGTGCAGGAATTTTTAACTGCTCTGATGATCGACTTCGGGGAATGTGTTGCAAATGATGACGAACCAGATCACTCATTGCCAATCCTCACCTGCTTACCCAATCCCTTCTCTACCTCGACTATTATTAAGTTTAGCAACACCTCAGAGATCACAGAGAACACTGAGATTACAATTTACAACATAAAAGGACAATTAGTTCGAGAATTACCTATTTTCGCTTCTTCGCCTTGTCGCTTTGTCGAAGTAGTTTGGGATGGGAGAGATGAAAATGGTTATGAAGTAAAAAGTGGAGTGTATTTCTATAAGCTTGACACACAGGACAAGACTTTCATAAACAAATTACTATTGCTCAAGTAAGGTATTATATGAAGAAATTATTAGTGCTGTTTTTGTTTCTATTCTTCCAGCTTTCTCTTGTTGCCCAGGGAATTCATTTATGGGACAATTTTTGCACCTCAGCGCTGGTACCGAACAGCGATATCGAGGTCAATGTGGACATCGATTCTATTGCCATTGATTCCTGTGCAACCTTGCTTTTCTACTCAACGAACGACCAGCAAAGTTGGTCATTTGAAGACATGGCACCATTATATTTGCCGGGATATATGAACACACTTGCGCAAACAGCAACACTACCCGGTTCGGGTTCAATTCGCTACGGGCTGCAGTCAAACATCCAGGCAACGATAGCCGGTTATTTTCTGAACGTGTATCTTTCCATGACACCGAAAAATACCCTTGATCAATTTCCCCCTTCGGACAATTATATGATCGAACTATGCCAGGAAGCAACCGGAGATCAGATTGGAAGTTCATTTCTCGATCTTACAGAATTCTGGGGCTCTTATTCGGATGATAAGTTTTATTTCACGCTGAATAATAATGACACACAATGGCCTCAATATAGCACAATCCCCTTACTACCACCATGGTATGCCTACATAGTTGGACTCATAAATCCCGAGACCACAGATTCGGTCGGTTATGCGTTAGTTTATGCAAATATTCCATCTTTAATACAAACAGGGCTTTATAAAGGAGATATTACGGATTCCTCATATGCACAAATAGGAAACATACAAGCCCAGGTTTATAATGGAAAGCTCTATATGTCATGCAATATAGACGACCTCACATCCGATCCGCAGTTCGGTCCCTGGCCCAACAGCTTCGGCTGCCTTGCTCTGGATGCACTCACTGCGACGATTAATATCAACCCACTTTTCACGATCAATGATTCAACGCCGGCAGTGCTCTTTTATCCAACGCATGAAGAACGAACGATCGGTACAAACACACCTCCTCAACTGTCCGATCTAACTTTTTACTCACAATATGATTCGATCACATTTTCAGTTACCTACACTGACCCTGATAATAATCTTCCAGTCGTACGCAAACTTGTCGTTGATGAAGACTATGATTCAGAATATCAATTGATCCCAATCGATCACTCATACGAAACCGGCAGCCTTTTTTCCCTGACACTTCATTCATCACAGATCTCATCTCATGCTCAGGCAATCTTTGATGACGGACAATACGAAGTACAATCAAATGTCGTTTATATTACAAGCGCTAACGATGAAATCCCAGAACGATCCTCTTTCATATCAGTTTACCCCAATCCGTTCTCTAAATCGACGATCTTGAAGTATAATAAAGCCACCCGGCTTCTCCCCGATATGCCGCAGCAGACAGAGATAAAGATCTATAATATTAAAGGACAGCTCATCAGAAAACTCCCCTTCACCTCTTCCCCTCATCTCTCTATCGAAGTAACGTGGGATGGAAAAGATGAAACAGGAGAAGAAGTAAAAAGCGGTATCTATTTCTGCACACTGACAAGCGAAAATCGATTTATAGATTCACAAAAAATACTTTTATTACGATAACACGAAAGGGAGCAGAAAGCTCCCTTTTTTTATTGTATTTTGAAAGAATAAGGTATCCTTAGCTGAACAGGTTCGCCCTGAACTGTGGTAATCAGATCCAATATTTGAGAGACATCATCAGCAAACGGATTGCTGCTCATCATATCGGATAATTTCAACAGTGTTACAGCAGAGAGTGAGAGTTCACGGTTAAGAATAATATCCATCAACGTTTTCTTTTCAGGAAAAACAAGCGTTGCATACTCATCCAGTTCTGCCAGTTCTGCAGCTTTTACAATCGCATCATCTAGACCACCAAGTTCATCCACAAGACCATTTTTTACTGCCTGTTCGCCTATCCACACCTTGCCCTGCGCAATCTCTTCAACATCCGTTAGGGGAAGATGCCTGCCCCGTGCAACAAGATCTTTAAATTCGAGATAAATGCTGTCCATGTCCTTTTTAAGTGCATTGATGTCCTGGGGTGATGGTGCGAAGTTAGGTGATAAGAACTGCGAATATCTACCCCGTTTTATCTGGAATGTATTGACTTCTGCCCACTCTCGAAGCTGCTGCCAGTTCGGGATCATGCCGACAACACCGATCGAGCCGGTGATCGTGTTTGGTTGCGCAAAAATATAGTCAGACAGACTTGAAATCCAATATCCTCCGGATGCAGCAACATTTCCCATCGATACCACCACAGGAATTTTCTCGTTTAACTCAATAAGCTTGTCGAGAATAATATCGGATACATACGAGCTGCCTCCGCCGCTATCGACACGAAAAACAAGCCCTTTCACAGAATTCATTTTCTCGATTCGGTCAAGAAGTTTTATCGTTTTTCCCATGGTGATCCTGCGGTAATTACGCTCCATGACTCCGGCTTCTGCAAAGGTAATTCCTCCCTGAACGTAAACAATTGCGATTTTATTATATGCAAACTTTCGTTTATGTCGTTCATAGAGATCGAGTTTAAGGGTCGGGTGATCTTTGACGATGAGTGCATCGAAATCCTGGTCATTCCCAAGATGGTCCACCAACCCCATATCAAGTGCCTGAGAACCAGAAATAAAATATTCTTCGCGTTTATCAAATACTTCAGTAATTTGTTCTGAACTTAATCCCCTGCTCTCCATGAGATCGGATATATAAACCTGATAGAGTTCGTCCACAAGATTTGTAAGATCCTCTTCCAGTTCTGGTGACATGGTTTTGCGGTCGAACATCTCTCCGGTGCCTTTGAATTTTCCAACATGAAGAACCGTCATTCCGACACCGATCTTGTCCAGCAGACCTTCATAATAGTTCAGCTCAATACCGATACCGCTCAGAACAATACCGCATGTTGAGCTCGGATTGAGATACACCTTTTCTGCAACAGACGCAAGATAATATCCTTTATCGAAAGTATAATCTATATAGGCAAAAAGGTTCTTTCCGCTCTCCTTGAATTCGATGAGTTTTTGACGGAGTTCGGTGGTCAACGCCCATCCTCCCATATACATACCCGGTTTTATGATGATTCCATCAATGCGCGGATCTTCTATTGCAGCATCAATCTTTCGGCACATATCTCCAATCGACATCGCTTCTTGAATGAAAAACACATTTTCATATTCATTATAATCGTAATGAATCCCGCCAAGAGAAAGTTCGAGATAGGTATTATCATGGATTTTCACTTTCGGTTTTGATGGCAGCGATGATGCAACAATGATGATCAGCAATATCATCAGCACACCGATGACAGCAAATGTCCATAGTACGACTTTTCCAAAGGTTTTCATATTATGCCCCTTTTTCTATTGTTTGTATATAATTTGATAGTTCAACGAATTCAGAAATGGATAATTCTTCCGGGCGCTGCGTAAGATCGAATTTTGATTGAGACAATTTTTGATACGTCATTTCAGGAAGATAGGACCGTAAACTCGCACGCAGCATCTTTCGCCTTTGATTAAAAACCATATCGATAAGTTCCCATAAATTTTCATGATCAATAATATAAGGAACGTCCTTCCTGGGTATGAGTTGAACAATAGCTGAATTCACTTTAGGAGGTGGACGAAAAACGTGCACAGATACAACGAACATCTTTTTGATCGTGAAATAGAGTTGTAATTTTATGCTGAGTTTTCCATACTCTTTATTACCCGATGGTGCACAAAGCCGATCCGCAACTTCGTTCTGGATCATCACTGTAATACTACTGAAAAGATTTCTGTTTTCAAGTATTTTGAAGAGAACCGGGGATGTGATCTGGTATGGCAGATTAGCTACGATCTTCACTTTTTCATTATGATAATAGTCCTTGAAGTTTATAAGAAGTATATCATTGTTAACCAGCGAGAGATTTGTGTCTTTATATTGAGATTGCAGATAAACGAACCACTCATTATCGATCTCGAAAGCAATAAGGTCTTTGCACTTTTCAAGAAGTAATCTCGTCAGCATTCCGCTTCCCGGACCGATTTCCCATACAATATCATCTTTGTGAACACCCGCAACACGGACAATTTTTCGTGCGATGTTTTCATCAGCAAGAAAATGTTGCCCCAGTGATTTCTTTTTGCGTATCACATTAATCTTTAACAACGATATTCACTAATTTCTTAGGAATGATGATTATTTTTATGATCTTTTTTCCTTCTGTATATTTCAACACCTTTTCGTCTGCCAGGGCAATTTTTTCAACTTCCTCTTTTGGTGTGTCCATTCCAACAACGATCTTACTGCGCAGCTTCCCGTTTATTTGAATAACGTAGGTTGCCTGATCCTGAACCAGGTATTTTTCATTATATGAAATCCAGGTCGAAGCAAGAATGCTTGTTTCATTACCGAGCATTGCCCAGATTTCTTCTGAAAGATGAGGAGCAAAGGGTTGAAGCAGTTTTGGCAATGCGGCTATTGATTCATAATAAACCGCCTGTATAGATGGGTCACTGTTTTCATCACACTGGAAAGCTGTGATGTTGTTCAGATGCTCCATGATCGCTGCAATCGCCGTGTTGAACTGCATTCTTTCAACAATATCTTCTGTTACTTTCTTTATTGTAAGATGTGTGCTGTAACGCAATTCTTTAGCATCGGTTGGTATTTCAGAATCTTCATGAGAGGTTCCCTGAATACTTTTCATGAAATCCTGCTTCTCATTAAAGAGCATCCAAACCCGATTCAGAAAACGGAAAGCACCTTTGACACCTTCGTCGTTCCATTCGACATCCTTTTCCGGCGGTGATGCAAAGAGCATGAAAACGCGTAAAGTATCAGAACCGTATCGATCTATGTATTCCTGCGGATCGACGGCATTCCCTTTTGATTTCGACATTTTAGCACCGTCTTTGGTGACCATGCCCTGTGTAAGAAGGTTGGTGAACGGCTCGTTGGTAGTCACAAGCCCGATATCTCTCATGAACTTATGGAAGAAGCGCGCATAGAGCAGGTGCATGCAGGCATGCTCGATCCCGCCGATGTATTGGTCGACCGGAAGCCAGTAATTTGCCTTATTCTTCTCGAAAGGAACATTGTCATTATGTGCATCACAGAAACGGGCATAATACCAGGATGAATCAAAAAATGTATCCATCGTATCCGTTTCTCTTGTAGCAGGACCACCGCATTTCGGGCAGGTCGTATTGAGAAATTCAGGTACTGAGAGCAATGGATTTTTCCGCGTTTTGCCAACAGCCACATCCTTGGGAAGCCTCACAGGAAGGTCGTCTTCGGGAACCGGAACTGCTCCGCATTCCTTACAGTAAATAACAGGGATCGGCGTACCCCAATAGCGCTGGCGTGAAATACCCCAGTCTCTTAGACGATAGTTCACCGTCTTATATCCATATCCTTTCTCATCCATCCATTCAGTTATCTTCTCTATTGCCTTACGGTTTTGCATATCATTGAAGGGATACGAATCAACCAGGACTCCGTCATCGATATAAGCTTCCGTCATCGTTTCCAAAGTGAGTGTTTTTTCTGGATTCTGTATCACAATACGAATCGGTAGATCATATTTATGTGCAAATTCAAAGTCTCGCTGATCATGTGCAGGCACACACATGACTGCTCCGGTTCCATAATCCATAACCACATAGTTCCCGATCCAGATAGGAATTTTTTCACCATTGACGGGATTGATAGCATATTTTCCGGTAAAGATACCAATCTTTTCAGTATCTTCAGCCGTTCGTTCAATCTTGTCTTCGTTAATGACTTTATTAATAAACTCTCGAATTTCTTTTTCGTGAGGATTGTTTTCCAGGAAGATCTCTATTGATGGATGCTCTGCAGCAATGACCATGTATGTACAACCAAATATAGTATCGGGGCGTGTAGTGAAGACAGGTATTTCATGGTCTTCGTTTGCCATTTTAAATACGATCTGGGTTCCGTAACTTTTTCCGATCCAGTTCTTCTGCATGGTAATGACGCGTTGGGGCCAGTTTTTCAATTTTGTATGATCCAGAAGTTCTTCTGCATAATCAGTGATCTTAATGAACCATTGTTCGATCTCTTTTTGTTCTACTTTTGAATCGCACCTCCAGCAGATACCACCTTCAGCTTGTTCATTTGCAAGAACGGTTTGACAGCTCGGGCACCAGTTCACATAGGAGGATTTCTTATAGATAAGTCCCATCTCAAACATTTTCAGAAAGAACCACTGGTTCCATCTGTAATAGTCGGCGTCGCAGGTGATCACCTCTCGATCCCAATCATAACCAAAACCGCACATCTTGAACTGCTTCCGCATTTTATCGATATTTTCATGCGTTGTGATCTCCGGATGTGAGTTATGCTCGATTGCATAGTTTTCTGCTGGCATACCGAAGCTATCGTATCCCATAGGTTGGAGAACTTTATATCCATTCATAATATTGTAACGTGCTATCGCATCTGCTATCGAGTAGTTCGAAACATGCCCCATATGGAGGACACCCGAGGGATATGGGAACATGGACAAGAGATAAAACTTCTCTCTTGGGTCATCAATATCGACATAAAATGTACGATTCTCTTCCCATATCTTCTGCCAGCGTTTCTCAATCTCTCTAAATGGATATTCCATAGTAACTCCTAAAAACAGTTTATGTGTAGGTTGGTTAGCTTGATACAGTTTTTTTCGTCAATTTTTTTTCTTGTGGAATATTATCAACGATACTGAGTTAAAAAATTTGACAGTAAAT